>JAVBRC010000004.1:0-7147 GCA_031548405.1 Oscillospiraceae bacterium
AGCAGAGTTTGGCTTCTTCGGTGTAGATGTTCTAACAGCTGTACAAACGCCACGCTTCTGTGGTGAACTCTGATCAATTGTGATCTTCTTCTTCGAGTTCAAGCCTTTCTGAAGTGCTGGTGCATTGGACTTTACCTCCGCTGCCTTTCTGCCCTTACGTACCAATTGGTTAAATGTTGGCATATTTTTCCTCCTTTTCCCGAAAAATAATTATACAGGCATATAATTCACCCGCATACTCATCTATTATAATACCGTTTTTTTCATTTGTCAAGAGTTTTTCAAACTTTTTTATAGATTTTTCTCAAAAATCTGAGTAACGTTATATCCATGCGGCATTGGGCTGTCGATGGGGTTAGTTTTATGGAGAAGTTTTGAATTTCAGAAAAATAAATCTGGCAAGTTGACTAACTGGCGCACATAGCGAAGCAAAGATAGTTTAGGTCAACCCTTTTTAAAGGGTTGCGGTTTCAAAAGGCAGAGCCTTGGTCGCTCTCCGCAGAGAGCGAAAGCAGCGTGACGCTGCTTTTTCACTTGCAAAAAAGATACCTCTTTTTGCATTCGCAAAAATTCACCAGAAAAAATGCGCCCGACGATAGAGCATTTCGCTCTCTGCGGAGAGCGACAAGGACTCCGTCCCTTGACCCTGCAACCCTTTAAAAAGGGTTGACCTAAACTATTTCGCCGTTCGGCGGGGTTAGTAAACTTACTTACTTCTGCTATTTCTTAACTTTATCCCAATATATCTTTGCCGACTGTTCCTGTTTATTATCCCCATACTTATAATATGTCTTATTTTTAAGCGCATCAGGCATATATTGCTGTTCTACCCAGTGATTCGGATATTCATGAGGATATTTGTAAAACTGCCCTTTAATTTTACTATCCTCCCCATCAAAATGCTTGTTTTGCAGACACCTTGGAAAATCTGCCACAAACCCGTTTTGTATATCTGATATAGCCGAATTAATTGCTTCGTAGACACTATTCGACTTTGGTGCTGTTGCAAGTAATACAACTGCCTGTGCAAGCGGAATCCTAGCTTCTGGCAAACCTAGCTGCATTGCTGCGTCAACGCATGATTTTACAATAGTTATCGCATTAGGATAAGCAAGTCCGATATCCTCACTCGCTATTACAAGAAGTCGCCTTGAAAGTGAAATTATATCCCCTGCTTCAATAAGCCTTGCAGTATAATGAAGTGCAGCATTTTCATCAGAACCTCTGATTGATTTTTGAAGTGCAGATAATATATCATAATGCTGATCACCGTCACGGTCATAACGCATATTTGAACGCTGTGCAAGCTGTTTAACAGTTTCAAGTGTAACACTGACACCATTTTCAGTAAGCACACCAGCAAGAACACTCAGTTCAACAGTATTAACTGCCTTTCTGACATCTCCCCCACAGCTAATCGCTATATGCTCAGTAACACCATCTTCAACCTCATATTCCGAGTTGTTCCTATTCTCAAGCAGCTTGAAGGCACGCTCAACCGCCTGCTTAACATCTGAGGTTTCTGGTGGTTTAAATTCAAATACAGTTGAACGGCTTATTACAGCGTTAAAAACTGCGAAATAGGGGTTCTCAGTAGTTGATGCAATCAAAGTTATCTGTCCGTTTTCTATATACTCTAAAAGGCTTTGCTGTTGTTTTTTATTGAGGTACTGTATTTCGTCGAGATAAAGCAAAATTCCGTTTGCACCCGAAAAAGTACCAATCTCAGAAATAACATCTCTAATATCGGCGGTTGATGCCGAAGTACCGTTAAGCTTATGCAAAGACATATTAGTATTCTCGGCAATAATTCTAGCAACAGTTGTTTTCCCAGTTCCAGACGGGCCATAAAAAATCATATTCGGGATATTTCCACTGTCTATAATTCTTCTTAGTGGTTTTCCATCGCCCAAAAGATGCTTTTGTCCGACAACCTCATCAAGTGTTTTAGGGCGTATAAGGTCTGCAAGTGGTGATGACATAGTATACTCCTTAAATATAATGTATTTCCGCCATTCGGCGAGGCAAGTTAACTAACTAGAACGATAGCGAAGCGAAAATAGTTTAGGTCAACCCTTTTTAAAGGGTTGCGGTTTCCAAAGGCAGAGCCTTGGTCGCTCTCCGCAGAGCGAAAGCAGCGTGACGCTGCACCCATGCGCCGTTCGGCGGGCAAAGTTAACTATCCCCGACGAATGTCGCATAGTTTAGGTCAACCCTTTTTAATGGGTTGACCTAAACTATTTTCGCTTCGCTTTGCATACCGTTAGTTAACTAAGCACGAATAAAAAACAAAACCATTTGTATAAAAAATTTAATGCTTGTCACAATCAAGATGTGACAAGCATTAATAATTAATTATAATACTTATAAGAGTGGAACAAATAAATCGAATACAACACTTACTTTATTTTTGTTCATCATTTTTTTCTAGCAAAACAAAAGCAGCAAATGTTTCCCTACGGTTTTGTTTTTGATCATTATCAATCTCAATCACATTTGGTGTCAAATGAGAAACAACCCAGCCCTGATCTAATAATCCATTGAGCTGCGTAAAATACTTATTTTCATTTATATTACCCTGCTCAGTATAATCACGACTATTACTTAAATATACTATTTTTTGCATTTAACAATCCTGCCTTCATATAATCTTCTATTATATATTCTTATCAACAACCTATTTATAAGACAAGTGGATAATTTATTATTTATCTCTATAAAATTCTTCTTTTAATAAAGCATATGAATAAATATCCTTCCATATAGGCTCGTTTTGAGAATCAAAAAATTTATATGCAAATTTCAGATGTTCACATTCACGTCGCATTCCAAGCCTTTCAAGCAAATGCCATGAGCGTTCATTTTTTGTATCACAATAAGCGATAATTCTACGAACATTCATCTGTGAAAAGGCATAATCCATCAAAGCCAAGGAGCTTTCTTTTGCATATCCCTTTCCTTGAAATCCTGCATTAAAAGTATATCCAAGTTCATAGGTATCGAATTGATTTTGGTCATGAAAATAAAGCTTTCCTATAAGCTTGTTTTCGCTTTTAAGTACGACTGCATAAAAGCTTTCGTTTTTTGATAAATCAGCTGCCTCCCTCTTGCAGGCTTCTAAAGTGAAAACACCATATGGTTCAAAATAGACCACATTTTCATCCGTTAGAATTTCTGCAAAGTCTTCAGCATCGCTGCTTTCAAATCTTCTGATTATAAGTCTTTCTGTTTCGATTATCTTATTCATAAAGAGGATACTTTGTACAGATTTCTGTAACACCTTCACGGATATAATCTGCCTTATTTTCAAAGTCCTTAGCTGCAAGATAAATAAATTCTGCAATTTTTTCCATTTCAGCTACGCCAAGACCTCTTGTTGTAACTGCAGGTGTACCAATTCTTAGTCCACTAGTTACAAATGGCTTCTGAGGGTCATTAGGAATTGCATTCTTATTAACTGTGATATAAACCTCATCAAGACGATGTTCAAGTTCCTTACCTGTGATATCAAACGGACGAAGGTCAACAAGCATCAGATGGTTGTCTGTTCCGCCAGAAACAAGGTTGAAACCTCTCTGAACAAGCCCCTTTGCAAGAGCATCTGCATTCTTAACAACGTTCTGCTGATATGTTTTAAATTCAGGCTTTAGTGCTTCACCAAAGCAAACAGCCTTACCAGCAATAACATGCATAAGAGGGCCACCCTGAGTACCAGGGAAAATTGCCTTGTTTATCTTAAGAGCAAGCTCTTCGTTGTTTGTAAGAATAAGACCGCCTCTTGGGCCTCTGAGAGTTTTATGAGTTGTTGTTGTTACGATGTCTGCATAACCAACTGGTGTTGGGTGACATCCAGCGGCAACTAGTCCGGCAATGTGAGCCATGTCAACCATAAAATATGCGCCAACAGACTTAGCAATTTCAGACAAACGGTTGAAATCGATTGTTCTAGGGTAAGCAGAAGCACCTGCAACGATTAGCTTAGGCTTATTTTCCTTTGCAAGCTCCTCAACCTTGTCATAGTCAATCTTCTCGTCTTCGCCAAGACCATAAGAAACGAAGTTGAAGTATTTTCCTGACATGTTTACTGGCGAACCATGTGTAAGATGTCCGCCGTGTGCAAGGCTCATGCCAAGTACAGTGTCGCCTGGTTCAAGAAGTGCGAAATAAACAGCTGTGTTAGCCTGTGCACCTGAATGAGCCTGAACGTTGGCAAACTGTGTGCCAAAAAGTTCTTTTGCTCTTTCGATTGCAATATTCTCAACAACGTCAACACATTCGCAACCACCGTAATAACGCTTACCAGGATATCCTTCTGCATATTTGTTTGTTAAAACAGAACCCATTGCAGCCATAACTTCAGCAGAAACAATATTCTCACTAGCTATAAGCTCTAGGTTTCTTTTTTGTCTTGCAAGCTCCTTTGCCATTGCTTCTCCGACCTGCGGATCAGTATTAGAAAGAAAGCCGATTGAATCCATAAGATTTTCGTACATTTCACAAATTTCCTTTCAAGTATAGTAATAATATTATTATACACTAACAAAAAGGAAATTTCAATACATTTTCTTTTAATTATGTAAATTTCAGTCGAATTTAAGGAAACACTGATTAAATATTGTGTGTAAGATGTGCTGTCAGATTTTTTGTCAGATTGTACAGAAAATTCGCAGGCATACTGGCGTATGTCAAGAATTTTATATGCAAAATGGCGAAAAATATGCAAGCAGATTGCGTGCAAAGCCGTTAGGCGGGCTTTGTGCGGTGTTGCCTTAAATATTTTCACGCAAAAAGCATAGTGCCGCATTATAAATAAGCGACGGCTTTATATTATATTTCACAAGCATTTCTGCAAATCCGACAGTGGTTTTCAATTCCCTTGAAAAATCATCTATTGATTCAGTGAATTTTATCGGCCCGATACCAATCTCTGCCTCAACGCCATAGGTAGTGTAATCCTCACCCTTCTGAACGATATGACAAATAGTTACCCGATATGTAACACGGTTATTACCAACAACCTCCATATAATTACTTTTTTCCTGTGCGACAATTTTATCTCGTTTTAATGCTGTTACCATGATTTTTACGTCCTTTCTTTTATAGCTGTTTTTCTAGGGCAATTCTATGCTATTAAAAATGTCCGTCCACCTCACCTGTTTTGTGCAACTGGCAATAAAGACGATATCAATTTCAAATCAAATCGCTATCTCAATAACAACATTATAGCACAAAGCCCCGTTCGTGTGAACGGGGCTTTTTTATATGTTTTTATATCTTTTTGGTGGTTTTTGTTGAAATTACACCATATAGCCAAAAATTGATTTTATTATGAAGATACTGAATATCTCAACAGCTAATGATACAACAAATCCTAATATATAAAGCAAAAAGAAAAACCAGATTTTTCTCCAATTTTTCCTAAACTTCAGAATCAGAATCAAAAAACAAATCATCCCAACTGTCGAAATAATTCCTATTATTAAAAATAAAAAAAGTACTATTCCCATTTTAATGTCCCCTAATATTATCTTCAAACGGTGCTGAATTACAAACCTTAATCAAATAACAATTACTAATATCATTTGGAATGTTCATTTCTTTTATCTGACCTGTCAAATGATTATCTGAAATAATTTCAAGAGGGGTAATCTTGCAACCAAAATCCTGCATTTGCTTTTCTAATTCGTTAATATTTTCGGTTTTAACTATTATAAGTGATAGCATATCCACATGATTTCCAGTACCGCTTACATTTCCGGTAAATGTATATGTATCAATTATTTCTGAACTTGTTTCATCAATAATTGATACAATTTCTTTAGTTTGTTTTTCTGAAGAAATACTATTAGCAATTGCTCCGACAATTTCATATCCGATAAAAGCGACGATAATCAATAAGGGTATACACAATATTGTAATGAAAATTCGCTTAATAACTTTTTTCATTTCCTTCTCCTAAAGATATTTTTATCAGCTGAAAAACATATGCTCAACAAATATCTTTACACCAATTCCGACAAGAATAATTCCGCCGACAAGCTGTGCCTTATTATTTAAAATCGTACCGAATTTCTTTCCGATGCAAACACCTGCAACACTAAAAGCAAAAGTAATACAGCATATAGCTGACGCCGCAAACGCTATATTTACATTATCAAGCGCTGCGAAGCTTACTCCGACAGCAAGAGCATCAATGCTCGTTGCAATCCCCTGCATAAACAGCATTTTCGGTGTCAGACAAGATGTTTTACATTCGTCATCATCTTTTTTCAATGACTCAAAAATCATCTGCCCGCCTATAAATCCCAAAAGAATAAGTGCAATAATATGATCAAACGATGTTATATATTTAGCAAATCCTCTTCCAAGAAAATAACCTATTAGTGGCATCAATCCCTGAAAGCCACCAAAGCAAAGCCCTATCAGAAATGTCTTTCCCTTTTTGATTTCCTTGCAGCACAAACCATTTGTCACTGAAACTGCAAAAGCGTCCATTGAAAGACCTATGCCTATTAAAATTAACTCGATAATACCCATGTATTCCTCCTATAGTTTTGTCGCAAGCAATGTAGAATACTTTTTTCTGAAGTCGTCAAAGTTACCCTCGTCAAGTGCTTCTCTGATTTTTTCAGTAAGTGTATTGTAAAAATATAGATTATGCATAACTGCAAGCCTACCTGCAAGCATTTCCTTTGCTTTAAAAAGATGACGGATATAAGATCTTGAAAAGCTTCGGCATACAGGACAGTCACATTCTTCATCAATCGGTCTTTCATCTGTTTCATAGCACTTATTTGTCAAATGCATAATTCCCGACCATGTAAATACTGTTGCATGTCTTGCATTTCGGCTAGGCATAACACAATCGAACATATCAATGCCCCTTGCAACTGCTTCGATAATGTTTGAAGGTGTGCCAACTCCCATTAAGTATCTTGGTTTTTGAGTTGGCATAAATGGTTCAACAACATCAATTGTTCTATACATTTCCTCTGTTGATTCACCAACAGCAAGCCCGCCAATTGCATATCCATCAAGGTCAAGCTTTGAAATGTCCTCCATATGCTTTATTCTTAAATCGTCATATGTACTTCCTTGATTTATACCAAAAAGCATCTGCTTTTTATTTATAGTATCGCTTCTGGAA
>JAVBRC010000146.1:0-31208 GCA_031548405.1 Oscillospiraceae bacterium
ATAATTCTATAAAACTATTGAATTATGGAAAATAATGTTGTATAATTATAAAAGTAAGGAAATTAAGTATATACAGATATACTATACTATTTTTTATTTATATCATTGACAATTGCTAAAACATGGCTAGTTTGAGAATAGTCGAGTTTGTTAATTTGATTTAATAGTTCATTTGTTTGATTAGGACATTTTAAATCATAGTCAAAGAATTCTTTTGGTGTTATATTAAAATATTCACATATATAAAAGAATCCCGTTAATGATGGAAGAGATTTTCGGTTTTCTATTTTATTAATGTAACTATCACTTTGTCCCAAAGATAAACTCATATCTCTTGCTGAAACACCTCTTTGGTGTCTTAAATAAATTAAACGTTCTACAAATTTTGATTCATTTTCCAATTTTATCACCCTTGATAATTATACTACATGAATCAATAAATATAAGTAATAATATTACATGTTTTGAACGTTTTAAGTAATAAAAAGCCGTATTTATTAAATACTAAGGAATTATAGTATTTATCTGTGAAATTGAAAGAAAGAAAATAATATGGGAATAACATTATTTACTGGAACAGTAATTTCAAGAAAGCTTGGATATGTAAAAGTTTTAAGAGATGGAAGAAATGACGGTGGTTATGATTATATCAAGTGTATAGATGCGGCAAAAGATTTAAAAACAGGAAATAGATTTTCATTGTATCTGAGCGTTTTGTCCTATAAAAAATGCAGAGGCAAAGATATTTTTATTTTTGGAGAACCAACCTTAACATTAAATCCCAAAGATACATATAAATTAGAATTCACAACTGAAGAAATGCACCTTATTTATACCATAATAAGAGCTTCAATTGAAAAACAAAAGAACAATCAGCCTTATCTGGGTTATATATATAATAGTGACGAAAAAGCCAAAACGGAGTACATGATGCTCAAGGTTATTTATGATAGAATTTCTAATAAAATTTTTAGATAGGATAAAAAAACTGATTTCGCATAAATTGCAAAATCAGTTTTTTGTGTTATAGGATTTTTTCAGAAAGTTTTCAACATTGTGGCTGCGGTATGTTGAAAACTTTCTGAAATAAAAATTCACTCGCCGAACGGCAATTGGATAAAACGTCACGCTGCCATCACGTTGCCTTCTGATCACCATACGTTGAAATCTCAATTGTTTCAATCATAATGTCCTCAACAGGAACCTTAGTTTCTTCCTCGTCCTCTACAACCTCAAGATCCGTCAGCTTGTCTATTACGTCAAACCCCTCGTAGGTCTGACCAAAAACTGTTATCTGCTGAGAAAGATTAGGAACTCCGCCCTTTTCAATAAACGCATCAGCAACAATCGTATCGTCCTTGTTTGTATCAAGCAGCTCCTGTTTAAATTCATCGGTAAATTCAACAGTATTAAGTACAGCAAAACGGCTACCATTGAATATTCTTGCGTTACCCATAAGCTTTTTAAAGAAACCCTTTTCCTGCCCAGTTGTCATACTGCAAAGAGCACCCTTAAAAGTCCACAAATTCTGATGAAATTCCTGTTCGATAGTTTCCGCAGATTCATTGTATTTATCGCCTAAATCACCGTTCTTCTCGGCACTTCCAGCTCCGAAGTAAACACCTGGTTCAGACTGAAAAACGTAAGTATTGTCATAATAACCGCTTTCAGCAAGCTCTGTAAAGCTTTCAACAGCATTTGGTGCATATTCTGGGTAAAGGACAGCCTTTATATCACCCAGACTTGTTTTAATAATTGCAACAGGAGCATCGTCCTCAGGTGTTTCCAACTGAACAAGCTCAAGGTTTTTCATATCAATGTATTTACTATTTTTACTAGTCATATAATTCATGCAAGAAACTGCGGCAAAACTAAAAGCAGAAGTTGCAACAAGTCCCATAAGAATAAATCGCATTTTTTTACTTAACATATTTTACCTCAATTCGTTTTTGTAATTTCCATACCCTGCCTTGTTTCCTTAACTGAATATCCAAGTGCTGCAATTTGATCTCTTATAGTGTCAGCAAGGGCAAAATCTTTAGCCTTTCTTGCGTCAATTCTTTTCTGAACAAGTTCTTTTACTTCTGCTGGAATTTCGTCTTGTTCTGTTCTGTTATAAAGAAGTCCCAAAACGCCTGTAAGCGTGTCGAAAAGTACCGCACCAGCCTCAAGCTGTTCTTTAGAAACAGTGCTGTCAGCGGACATTGTGTTCAACTCACGAGCAAGCTCAAATACAGCAGTCAATCCATCAGCAGTGTTTAGATCATCGTCCATTGAATCAATAAACTGTGACTTTCTCTTTTCAAAGGTTTCCTTTGCACTATCTGTAATTTCTCCATTTTTTGCAGCACTGATTGCTCTGTCGAGAGTTTCACGGCAGTTGTAAAGTCTTTCAAGTGAAGTCTTACATGAATCAAGAAGCTCGGCAGTGTAATTCATAGGCATTCTATAGTGTGCCTGAATCATAAGATAACGAATTGTTTCATAACCATATTTTTCTGCAACATCTCTTGTTAAAAAGAAGTTACCAGCAGATTTTGACATTTTTTTGTTGTCGATATTTATATGACCATTGTGCATCCAGTAATTTGAAAACGTTTTTCCTGTTGACGCTTCTGACTGTGCAACTTCATTTTCATGATGTGGGAATACAAGGTCTTTACCACCGCAGTGAATATCGATAGTGTCACCCATACAATCCTTAGCCATCGCAGAGCATTCGATATGCCAGCCTGGTCTACCCTTACCCCAAGGTGAATCCCAGTGCTGTTCGTCTGCACCAGCTGATTTCCATAGAGCAAAATCAAGCGGATCTTCCTTAATGCTGTTAACTTCAACTCTTGCACCAGAAATAAGGTCGTCAAGAGATTGTTTTGAAAGCTTTCCATAACCCTCAAATTTTCTTGTACGGTAATAAACATCGCCATTCACTTCATAAGCAAAGCCTTTTTCAACTAGAGTTTTAATCATGTCGATAATCTGATTCATATAAAGAGAAACCTTAGGCTGAATATCAGCTGGACGTACATTTAAACCCTTAGCATCTTTCTCATATTCATTGATATATTTAAGTGCGATTTCTTCAGGAGTTGAATTTTCCTTTTCAGCCTGCTTAATAATCTTATCATTAACATCAGTATAATTCTGAATAAACTTTGTTTCATATCCTTTAAATTCAAGATAACGCCTAAATACGTCAAATACGCATATAGGACGTGCATTTCCAATATGAATATAGTTATATACAGTAGGGCCACAAACATAAACTCCTACTTTTCCTTCATTAATTGGTTTGAAGTCTTCTTTTTGGGCAGTTAAGGTATTGTATATTTTCATTTTTATTGTTCCTTTCGTTCTATTATGGGATTATTCACACAATATTTGTAGAATTTTTTCTTGAAACAGCATAATGGAAAACCGTGTTTTACGGTTTTCCATATTACGCTGATTTATATATTAATCTTCGCTCTTATTTTCAAGCTTATATAACTTTTCTTCAAGCTTTTCAATCTTCATTTTCATTGCACACATTTCTTGTGCAACAGGGTCAGGAATATGAATCTGATCAAGTTCCTTGCAAACCGGTACTTTAATACCTTGATTTTTAACAATTCTTGCAGGAACACCAGCAGCAGTGCAGTTATCAGGAATTTCCTCAAGAACCACAGCGTTTGAAGCGATTTTTACATTATCCCCAATTTTAAAAGGCCCTAAAACCTTTGCACCAGATCCAACCATGACATTGTTTCCAAGTGTAGGATGGCGTTTTCCTTTATCCTTACCTGTTCCGCCAAGTGTTACACCCTGATAGATAAGGCAGTTATCACCAATTTCCGTGGTTTCACCTATTACAACGCCCATACCATGGTCAATAAAAAGACCTTTTCCTATTGTTGCACCAGGATGAATTTCTATTCCTGTACGAAATCTTGCAAATTGCGAAATAATTCTTGCAATTGTAAACATTTTGTGCTTATAAAACCAATGTGCCTTACGGTAGCTATGAACAGCATGAAGTCCTGAATAGGTCAACCATATTTCAAATGAATTTCTTGCTGCCGGATCACGTTCCTTTACCAAAGCTATATCTTCACGAAGTTGTTTAAACAATTCATCACCTACTTAATTTAATTATACAAAAAGCCCCTGACCTTACTAATAAAAAAGGTCAGAGGCGGCATATTTCCGCGGTTCCACTCCGGTTTGTTACTTAAAAGACCTTTAACGCAGGATTTACGCAAAACAATACTAACGAAAAATTTCGATTTCCTGTTCTGAACTGACAGCCGCACTTCACAAGGGTTTCATACAACGCTTCCAGCAAATGCGTTGCTCTCTGTGATGAAATTTACCGAGTTACTCTGACTGCTACGTTTATTAATTTGTTTAGTTGTATCCTTAATATATTATACTCAAATGGCGTAGTTTTGTCAATCGTTTTTAAAACAACGGTCACGACAAACTCACGATTGAAATTTTTCACAAAAGTGAAAATAGAATAATATTCAAAAATATCAATACAAATATTGACACTATGTTAATATAAATGTATAATATATTTATATTAAGAAACAAGGGGGGAAAATAATCATGAAATTTGATTGTATTGCATTTGCAATCATTTTATTATGTTTTTTTACGTTTACAATTTTCACTTTTATGTCAACATCAAAACAGCAGAACAAATTTTATAAAAAGAATAAAAAGGGAATTTGTTACACTGCAATAGGGTGTGAAATTCTATTTTTTATTTTAGCTATTCTTGATATTTCTGGAGCGTTAGAATTCGGAGGATATACCAAGCTTTCATTAGGCTGTGCTATTTTTGGCGGTATTGGAATAGGACTTTTAAAGCTGCTAAAAAAGCTGCCAGAAAAGTTTCATAACATATTACGTTTTTCTTTACGTTCAATCATAATTTGTGCGTTTTTAGAAATGTTTGTGTTTAATTTCAATTCAGCCCATTTATTCGGTGGGGATTATCAGGGAATAGTTTTAAGTCCTGAAAAAGCAGTAACAGAAAATTATGATATTGCAACTGGAAGTAATTCATATTCAGGTTACTCTAGTCTTGAATTTACTAATGTAAATATGCCTGTTGGAACAATAAGTATTGAGGCAAAATCAAATACTAAGGGTAACGCAACAATAAATATTGATATGTCTGATGACACCAACAGTGATTACCGTTATGGTGTTGCATCAGTCGAAGTTCTTCGCAATAACCAGAGAAGTGAAACTATTCCATGTAATTTTTCTGGAAATGTTCATAATCTGAAATTTTCATTTTATACAGATGACGGTGAATCTGTAAGTATAAACAGCATTATTTTAAACATTCCAATATTCTTCAGTTTTTCATTTGTGAGATTTTTTATACTGTTGCTTACAAGTCTTGCAGTGTATATGCTGACTATTTCACCTGTTTTCAAAAAAAGCTTTGGGGAAAATAAGCTTATTACTAAATGTACAGCATATGCATTTACAGCTGTTTTAATATTAGTGGCGTTATTTCTTACTAATGCCGGCAGATATAGTGATACTACTCACAGCCTAAAAAAAGATTTTAGTCTTAAATACGGAAATCAGATGACACAGGAACTCGTTGATGCATTTGAAGATGGAAAGGTTACACTTTCAATGGAGCCAGCCCCTGAGTTATTGTCATTAGAAAATCCATATGACTGGAGTCAGCGTACAAATGCGGGTGTAAACTACCAATGGGATCATCTTCTTTTTGGAGGGCAATATTATTCATATTATGGAATAGCTCCAGTTGTCATGCTTTTCCTTCCATATCATCTTGCAACCGACCATTACTTCCCATCAGCATGGGCAGTATGGATTTTTGCGTGTATTGGAATATTCTTTCTTACGAAATTTTACATCTCATTTATGTCAAAGTTTTTCTCAAGAATCCGCTCATCTCTGTTCTTACTAGGGCTGTTTATAATGCAGCTTATTACTGGCATATGGTTTTGCTTCAGCACGCCAAATTTCTATGAAATTGCCCAGACTTCTGGTTTTGCCTGCATAGCGTTAGGAGCATTTTTCCTCATAAGTTCAAATGTAATAGGGGAGGGGAAGATTAAAAATTGGCGACTAGCACTTTCAACTGTTTTCCTGAGCCTTGCAGTTTTATGTCGACCAACACTAGCAATTTATTGCTTTGCCTCACTGATATTTATTTATGCTGGATTTAAAAAGAAAAAATTAATTTATACAAATAATAAATTGAAATTAAAATATTATATCCCATATCTGTTGTTTGCATTTGTTCCATTTGTAGCAATAGGTGGCGTTCAGATGCTTTATAACCAAGCAAGATTTGGTTCGATTTTTGACTTTGGAATTCAATATTCATTAACAATTAACGACTTCACCTCTGCACAGTATCACACGCATTTTGTATTAATCGGTTTCTTTAACTATCTCTTTGCAATGCCGTCATTCAGTCCTAATTTTCCATTTTTTGATACATCAGATGTTCATACGTTTTTACCACAGGGATATTATTTTGTTGCAACAATGTCAGCAGTAGGGCTTTTATGGAAATCGTTACCAATTATTTCATACAGCTATGGAATAAAGGCATATCGTGGTTCTAAGAATGAAAACAAGCGTCTTTATACAATCATATTGTTTGCCGTATGTTTAATCGCACCGTTCATCATAATGTTCTCGATATGGGAAAGTGGTTACGGCACAAGATATTGTGTTGATTTTGCATGGCAGATATTATTAGGAGCATTAGTTATTGCCTTTATCATGTTTGAAAAATGTTCATTGGCATTTAAAAATCATCTTAATAAAATAATGACTGCATCAGCTGTAATTTGTTTAATATTGAGCGTTGCTCAAGTTTATAATTGGGCAGTAATGTCCCCACTATCTATTGAGGGAAAAGCAGCATTTTTATCATTCGGAAGATTATTTGAGTTCTGGAGATAAGGAGTATTTATTGGTTTTTAAAGATATAAAGAAAAAATCTTGTATTTTTGCTGTTGGCTTAGCTGCTTGCCTAACACTGTCATATAGCGTTAGTGCAGCAGAAGTTGAACATATAACCGTTTTAGGAGATAGTATATCTTCTGGATATGGACTTTCAGAAGACGAAAGAAATTACGGCAGCTGGTTAGGCGAATACTTTGATGCCGATGTAGAAAACTTTGCTGTCGAGGGAAAAACAACACAAGAGTTAATTGATTCAATAGAAACTGATGAAAATGTGTCACAATCTGTTGAAAATTCAGATTTAATATGTATTTCAATCGGTGCAAATGATATACTGGATATTTTTTATGATGATTTGATTTCAATTGCAAGTGGATTTCAGGTATCTCAAAATCGTGGAAATATAAATATTTCTGCTGAAACGATAGAGAAGCTTGTTGTATCTTTTTCAACAGCAATGGGGCCGGCATCAGTAAATGCAGGAGAAAATATAGGCAAAATTGCTGATATGCTTTTAGAAATCAACCCAGATGCAAAGCTTGTATTTCAAACGGTTTATAACCCTTTTGAAACAAACAATGATTCAGAAAGGGTTTGGTATACTCCACTTTATACATTTACTTCAATTTACCTTGCAGCAATTAACAACGCTGTAAAAAAACAAGATATATTTGAGTTTGCAGATATCCAAAAAAAATTCAAAGGTAACTGCCCGATTTTCACAAACATAGAAAAAATGGATATTCATCCAAATAATCTGGGGCATTTATTAATTGCTGAAGAAATTGTGCAAGAACTTAAAATTACTGGAGAAAATATGCTTTTCAAAAATGGTCTGAATGATATCATGATACAAAATCAAGATGCATTTCCAGAAGACATAAAAAATGAAATCAACTTACTTGCCCAAGGACAATTTCGTGAAGAAGATATAAAAAACACTTTTGGTGAAACAAAAAAGACCACAGAAGAATCAATTGAAACTAAAACGGAACCTGAAACCAGCAATTCAAAAGTATCAGAAAAAAATAAAAAAAATACCTCAAATCAAAACAAAACTATCAGATTAATAATAATTATTATTTTATCAGTGTTAATGATTATCAATCTGAATAAGAAAAAGAAAAGATAAATGGAGCAGATTATGACGTTATTTTTAGTAGTACCATGCTATAATGAACAGGAGGTTTTAAACGAAACCTCAAAGCAGCTTAAAGAAAAAATGCGGACTCTTATGGAGTCTGGAAAAATAAACGATAAGAGTAAAATTGTTTTTGTTGATGATGGTTCAAAGGACAAAACATGGGAGATGATAACTGAGCTTCATGAAAATGACAATATTTTCAGAGGAGTCAAGCTATCAAGAAACAAAGGACATCAAAACGCACTTCTTGCCGGTCTTATGACTGTTAAAAATGAATGTGATGCAACAATTTCGCTTGATGCCGATTTACAGGACGATATTGACGCAATTGACGGTATGGTTGATAAATACCTCAACGAGCAGTGCGATGTAGTTTACGGCGTTAGAAGTGCCAGAAAAACCGATACTTTTTTCAAGAAATTCACCGCAGAATCTTTTTATAAAATAATGGCAAAGATGGGCGTTGAGGTTACGTTTAACCATGCTGACTATCGTCTTATGAGCAGTCGTGCGCTTGATGGTATGGAATCCTTCAAGGAAGTAAACTTATTCCTAAGAGGAATAGTTCCTATGATTGGATATAAGTCAGATTCTGTTTATTACGAGAGAAAGGAACGCTTTGCCGGAGAATCTAAGTATCCGCTAAAAAAAATGCTTGCCTTTGCAATGGAGGGAATAACATCACTTTCTATTAAGCCAATCAGAATGATAACATCCTTGGGTGTTGGAATTTTTACTGCCAGCATCATTATGCTTATTTATTTTCTGATACGTTACTTTATGGGCGAAACGGTGGAAGGCTGGACATCTATTGTAGTTTCCGTATGGGCTATCGGAGGTCTTCAACTTTTAGCCATAGGAATAATAGGTGAATACATAGGAAAAATTTATCTTGAAACTAAAGCAAGACCTAAATTTATTGTTGATAAGTATCTTAACAACGATTAATAATTGTGCGATATTACTTCAAATGCATGATTGTAACCTTCTACAAAAAGCGACATTCGTGGGAGATAGCTAACTGACTGGCACGCACAGCGAAGCGACATCAAAAGTTTTATTTGATTTTTTTCAAAAAATCGCAGTTTCCAAAGGCAGCGCCTTTGGTCGCTCTCCGCAGAGAGCGAAACAATAAATGCCTTAGAAGAGCCTTTTTCTTTGGTTCTTTCTTTTTTGAGATAGAAAAAAGAAAGAACAGAGAACTCATGTAGCGTTGAAAATTTATTTAACTTGCTAAATTAAAATATTTTTATACTAAATTTCAACAATTTGTTTGCTAATGCACTTATCGTGACAGTGTTTCCACGACAAACGCATGAGCATACAAATTGCACAATAAACGATGCAATAATTATCCAAATGTACAAATAATTTGCGAAAAATAAGGTGTAAATGATGTGATACCATATTAATATAAAAAATCATTTGTGCAAAATAGCCTATCATGCGTTTGTCGTGACAGTGTTTCACCTAGCAATTGACTAATTTCCATATTTATGTTAAAATAATCATATCTATTAAGAAAAAAGGAGCTTAAAAATGAATAAACTTAAAAAGACTATTTCTGTAATATTGTGTGCAACACTTGCGTCTGGAATATTATCTGGCTGTGGCGATGTTGACAAAGAAAAATATGTAGCAAAATCAAGAAGCGAAGCAGATGAAAATATTTCTATTGAAGAAAATCCTGAAGAAATTAGTAACGACACTCCAGAAACAGCACCAGTTGAAAAAATAACGTCTGATGGAGCTTGGATGTCTATGGCATTTAATCTTAATGGAACTGATATGGTTTTTAGCAAGCTACCTTATTCTACACTTAGGTCTGAAGACTGGAGCTTCAATCCTGAACTTTATGGATTTGACGGTATTGTTGCAGCACCTGGTTCATATTATCAGAGAAGTATTTATCTTGAACATGAAAACTATGACGATGGAACAATCATGGTTGGATTTGCTAACTTTAATGAGCAAGATGCCACTCTTGACGAGTTACAACTATGGTCAATCGAATTCCTTACAAAGGATAAGACTAATTATCCACAAGTAACACTTGAAGGTGGAATAACATGGGGTTCTGATGAAGCTGCTATTAAAGAAGCGTACGGTGAACCATCATCATCTGAAAGAAATGATGCTGAAGGCTATACAGAGCTTGTTTATACAGATAACGCTGGCAAATCTGTTTATCTTGATTTATATGATGGAACAGGTGTTGGACGTATTGTTATTGAGTCTTATGTTTAATAGATAAGTATTTATTAGAAAATGTAAATAATAAAAAATCGGTCAAGTCTTAAAAGGCTTGACCAATTTTTTTATAAATTTGCAACACTTTGAGTATTTAAATCGTATTGATGTTGAAGTACTTCAAAAACTTACAGGAGGTGTAAAATGAAAAAAACCGAAATGGAGAAAATATATTACAAATATAAGGATATTGTTTTTAGAGCCGCTTTTTCGTACTGCAAAAATCAAACAATGTCTGAAGATATAACTTCCGATGTTTTTTACAGATATTTTATATGTAAAAACCCTCCAGATAACGACGAACACACAAAAGCATGGCTAATAAGAACTTCGATCAATTGTTGCAAAGATGTTTTCAAATCATTCAGATATAAGAATGTAGTTGCACTTGACGAAACACAGCTTGTTTATAATACTCCACAGGAAAGTGAAGTTTATGAGGCAGTCATGTCGCTATCACCTAAATATAGGATTATTATACACTTATATTATTACGAGGGCTATACATCAATTGAGATATCAGAAATAATTAATAAATCTCCAGCCACTGTAAGATCCAGACTTTCACGAGCAAGACAAATGCTAAAAAATTCACTCGGAAAGGAGTTTCATATATGAAATCAATAAATGATTATAACAAAGTCACACACAGACTAGAACTTAAAAAAAATTGTCTTGAGGAGGCTATTAATATGGTTGAACAAAATTCTAAAAATAAGAATAAATTCTCAAAGAAAAGAATTATACCCGTTTTTGCTGCAATTGTTGTCGGATGTGGAGTTATGGCAACTGTTTTTGCAGATGACATTGCTAATGTGTTCAGAAAAGCTGAAAATAAACAGCAGATTACTGCTGAAGGGGCTGACGGTGAACGTTATACGCTAGATAAATCAGATCAGCTTAATTATACTGAGCTTGAAAAACACGCCGTATCCCTAAACGAAGAGTATGATGTAAACGGCTTAAAGATAAAGGCGGAAAGTATCTTCTGCGATGGAGAAAACATTACAATTATGTTTACAGCCGAAAACAATAACTCCGATATTACTGATAATTATCGAATATGGGCAAAGGGAATTGAAATTGAAATTGGTGGAAAAGCTTATAATGCTGCTGAGAATTCAATAAATTCTGGAGTAGAATTTAATTTTATCTGCGATTATGAAGGTGCATCAACTTATACTGGTACACTTCAAATTCCGCTTGCCGAAAAAAATCATCTTACAGAAACAACGGATGTAAATATTCATATTAGCTATTTTGAATCAACAGAAGCATGGGATAATGGAAACGATTTATTTAATGAATACTGCAAAGAAAATAATCTGAATAGTAATGACTCAGAGAATGTCGATAAATATTACAGTGAAGTTGCAAGAAGTGCTGATTTCCAGTTTGAAGTTACTCCGGATACTTCTTCAAATTCTGTAAATAGCGATAAATATAGTGATCAGGAAATTGAAGTTGCTGAGGTCAAATCAACACCTTATGCATTGTCAGTTAAATATAAAACACCAATGGAAAAAAGTCTTATTTTAATGGTTTACGATCAGGATGGTAACAGACTTGAACTTAATCTTGAAAATCAAGGCGAGTTTGACGGTGAATACCAGACCAGTAATTTTTCAGCAACTGATTCTGAAATGGTTACCTTAAATTTTGTTGATAAAAATTCTGAAAATCTTGATGTTGTCAGTTCTTTTGAAATTGAAATAAATTAGGTAATATTGAAAAAAGTCTATTAAGCTTATAAGAAAAGCTTAATAGACTTTAGTTTTGTTTTATATCACAGCCACAAAGATTTTATGCATATTGCAACGTCGCATTTCTCATGATCTTTTATGATAACTTCTAAAATCGAAATGAATAATTTCAGTTATAAAGCTCAACATTTCTGATGAGGAATGTATAAGCTCCATAATTGTATCTGTGTCAATATCAAACTGCATATCAGCCGGATATCTGGTTTCAATGTAATAGTGATTGAGAAGTGTACTTTTTTCAAGCCATGTCGAAAAATGCCAGTCAATCTGTGCAGCTTGTTTGCAAAGCCATGTCAGATTGTGCCCATCATATAAATGATGCTTTTTAAACAACAGATATCCCTTCAGTGCCTTTTCAATACACTGCTGGCAATGGAACGCAGCACTGTTATAACAACGCTCATCACCCGAAAGATTCTTTGCAGCAAGAAGATCAAGATTTGCATAATAAAGCCAGTCAAAATATCTTCTGCTGTCGCCATCACGATAACCTCTACCCATATAGCATCGCTCCCGAATTATTAATTTTCCATGCAAAAGTACCAATTTCTTCTTTCAATTTATCAAATTCGCTCTGACGATAAATAACAAGATCATATGGTAATTCACAGTCAACATCAAGATAAAGCTTACACTCAAGCTCAGGCAGATTATCCGCCGCATCATCAAGAATAAGTGCAATTTTAAAACTAGTAAGCTCACCTTCGTTATTAATTTTAAAACTTATAAGAAAAAGTTTATTTATATCATTACAATTTTGTTTTAACAAATCGGCTGTAGTTTTAATAATAATGTTATCTTTCATGTATTTCCTCCTTATCAGAAAATATAAATACCGTCATCACAAGTAAAAATATACTTCATTTCATCTTTTAAACTGTATGTTTCACCATCACCACCAGTTGCACTCAAATCGAAAACAATATACTTTGCTTCTTTAACAGTATCTGAAAATGACTTATCTTTTCCAGATTCGGCATAAATTCCGTCCAGCAATTCCTTAATGTCGTTTATACCGCTGTCGCTCTGACTATCACCACAATCAACAACTTCCATTTCCGCAAAATCAAAATTAGCACCAAGGTCTTCCTCAAGAACTGCATATTCCTCGCCAACATAAGATTCAACATCAAAACCTTGCTTTTCATCTAAGAAATTCAAATATTCTTCATCCTGAGTTATTGCAAAAAGATCGTAATCCTTTCTCTGGATTGAATCATAATAATTTACAACTGCGTCCATTTCTTCATCTGAAATAAATCTTCCGTCATAGCTCAGATAAATCGCTTTTCCATTAACTTCTTTAATCGCCTGTCCATAATAATATTCAACAGATGATTCTTCTTTTTTACCACAACCACAAAGAAGAGCAGATGTAAATACTGCACAAGCTATTATTGAAAAAATTTTTTTTATAACCATTTTAAAAACCTCATTCCATATATATATATTTATAATACTCCATAGATTTTATAATGTCAATGGATTAAAAACAAATTTGTAAAAAAAGATTGAAAAAAATGATCAAATATAGTATAATTTACTTAGGATTTTTTTTAATATTTTTGCCGATAATAAAACGGAGGAATTATGCCGAGATTTTTTCTTGAAAAAATGAATATAGAAACACCCGTCATAACTGGCGGTGACGCAAAGCACATCGGTTTTTCGCTTAGAATGAAACCAGGAGAGTTATTAACGGTTTGCGCTGAGGGAACTGATTATCAATGTTCTATAAACCGGATAACAGAAGATGCTGTATTTCTTGATATATTAGAAAGTAGCCTTTGTGCTGCCGAACCATCAATTAATCTGACGCTTTATCAGGCTGTCCCAAAGCTGGACAAGTTAGAGATGATAATACAAAAAGCTGTTGAGCTTGGAGCGTCTAAAATCGTACCAGTTCTTACAAGAAGATGTATTTCAAGACCAACTGAAAAGGACTTTTCAAAAAAGCTTGAAAGACTAAGGAAAATCGCACTTGAAGCTGCAAAGCAATCGGGAAGGGGAATAATTCCTGAAATTGCACCAATTATCAGTTTTAAAAATGCAATATCTGAAATGGCTGAAAGCGAATGCTCTGCCATGCTTTACGAAGAAGGCGGAATAAGATTTTCGGAGTTAGAAACAGAAAATAAAAATAATTTCTCACTTTTTATTGGAAGTGAAGGCGGATTTGATCCCGAAGAGGCACAATATGCCCGTGATGCTGGTATAAATATGATCTGGCTTGGCGAAAGAATACTCCGCTGTGAAACCGCCCCATTAACCGCAATCTCCCTTTTGATGTATATTACAAAAAATTTATAAAATTAGTGTTGAAATTTGTTTCTTATTGTGATATAATATTCAAAACAAACATAAAACGGACCATAGACCGTAAAAATAATTTTCTATGGAGAAAAGAGGACTACTATGAAAAAAGGTATAATATTCGGACTTATTGCTGCTGGTGTTGCTACTGCTGCTGCAGTTATTTATAAATCTAAAAAAAATAATTATTATTGTGATAACGACAACTTTGATAAAGAATTTGACGATTATGATGACTGTGGTGATTGCTGCTGTGGTTGTGATGACGGTGATTGCTGCGATGAGGACTGTAATTGTGAAATTCCCGCTGAAAAGGCTGAAAGTGCTGAATTTGTAGGCGATGCTTGTGCGTGCGATTGCGAATGTGATTGTGATTATACTGAAGACGAGGACTTTAAGGCAGAATAATTTATTATTATAAAATCAGATGGCTGTTGCAATTTTTATTTTGCAACAGCCATTTTTTTGATATATTCATATATAAGTTATAATTGCACTATAAATTTCAATATATTTCAAAACATGAGTAACACACGATGAACGCATTATTGTAATTTCTCACCGAAAGCGAAGTTAGTTGGAATTAGTTAACTAACGGCACGCAAAGCGAAGCGAAAATAGTTTAGGTCAACCCTTTTTAAAGGGTTGCGGTTTCCAAAGGCAGAGCCTTGGTCGCTCTCCGCAGAGAGCGAAACTCTTTATCGTTCAAGAGCATTTTTTCTTTGGTTATTTCTTTTTTACGATAGAAAAAAGAAATAACGGAGAATTCGTGTAGTTTTAGAGATTTCGTTTAAAATCAAGGCTCTACATTTTTATTTAAAAGTCCATAAATGGTCTATATGAAAATTTTTTTTGATGTATAATTATATATGAGGTGAACTTTATGGAAAATAAGAATAAGAAATACATAAGAGTTGCAATAAATAAAGATTTGCACTACAAATTTCAGTATATTTCAAAACATGAGGGACGTTCAAAAAATGAACAAATGTTGTATCTCATTCGTAAATATATAGAAGAGTTTAAGAAAGAACATGGTGAAATTGAAATTGGGGATTGATATGCGATGTATATAAAATTTTGTTAACTAGCTGGATTGAGAGGTGAAATTTTTAACCAAGTATCAAAATAAAAATTGACAAAAAACGACACCCATGTTATAATAAAAGCATGGGTGTCTGCATATACGGTAGGCGGTTCAATTTTTTGCCCTCGGAAACGGGGGTGATTGCTATGAATATTATGGAAGTACTTACATTTTTACTTGTAATTATAGAGATAGTTAAACTTGGCAATAACAGAAAAAAATAACCGCCCCATCCACCAAATGTTACGGTTATTTTTTAACTAAGCACGAGGGATGAACCGCTTATCGCAGACACCCTTTTCATTTATTATTATATCACATTTATATTAAATGTCAAGTGTTCTATTGAACGTTTGACATTTTTTATTAGGCTTTCTCTCTGCCTTTGGAAATTACAAACATTAAAAATGCTTAACCTAAACTACTAAACCGCCATTCACCAATATAATAAAAAAGACTGTAGAATTTTACTACAGTCTTTTTATTTGGATTAATATAAAATATTTGAACTTAACATTGGAAATTCTTTACTATAATAATTCCAATCCCTTTCAACGTCATTTGAACTATAGCTCATTTCATTTTCCTCTGCATAATTAATATAATCGTCTGACGATTGGAAACCCAGATAGGTATTTAAAAGTTCGTATTGAAAACTATTAGAATCAAAACATATTAGATTATAAGCTTTATTAATATCCTCATAATAATCATAATCACCATCAAGATATTGTTCTATATAATCAGAAGCACTGCTGACATTATTCATATCCGTTACTAATTCATCAAATGTATAACGGCTGTCATTATTTATACTCTCATTATATATTTTTTCAGCTATTTCATTATACTTCAATGGAATCACATAATAATTTCCATATATCTCCATAACATAGCAATCTTCTTCAGTATAGTAATAAGATGATGCATATTTAAGTAGCTTCAACACTTGTTCACTAGTTAAGCTGTGTGACATAGAATCTTTTGTTTGAATATATCCAAATGTTGCTGTTATATCATCTCTGCCAAAACTTTGATAACCCTTTGGTGAATAAAGTGTACCACTCAAATTATTCGTAATTGTAGAATCTGCAAGAGAAATAGCACTTTTTGATTTAATAAAGCTTACAGTTTTTTCAAATGATTCTCTGATAGGCATATAACCATCAATATAACAAATAACTCTAGATTTCAAAAAATCGTCTGTAGTAGCTTTAAGATAATCCTGTTTATAACAGTTTAATAATTCTTTAGCCTCTTCATTGCTCAAATCAACAATTATTGACTTGTCATAATAGTTAGCAAGTAAAGAATAACTAAGATTATAAGACTTGACAGCTCTGTCATTTGCATTATAATTTGTCGTTGTAATATGATCTTTTAGAATTTTTGTTTTATATTCAGCCATCTGCTCTGTTTTATCAAGAATAAAAAGCTGTTTTAACTGCTCGTATGAAAGTGTATATTCTCTTGTTGTTGTTCCACCAGTCTTCAAATTAAATTTAAATGTAACGGTATACATTGGAGAATCCATAGAAGTATATGAATCAACTTCGTAAAGATAGCCTCCATCAAATAAATCATAGGTTTTTGAATAAGTGTTAGTATTTTTATTATCATTGCGATAAGTTTCGAGAGCCTGCTTCTGAACATCAAGAACAGTTTCAATTATATCCTTATCCGCATATTTAATAGTTCTTCCCTCACCTAAAAAAATGTTATATCCATTATAAGAATAATAAGTGTGGTGTTCATAATATTCCATTACATCATCAATACCACTGTAATTAATCTCAACACTCTTTATCTTAGCTGGAGAATATGTTTTTCCCTCAACACCAAAACCATGAGTGCCAATAGCAGTAACGCAAAGAATAAATATGCCAACCATTGTCACTGCATATCTTATAAATGATTTGTGAATTTTCTTAAAGCCTCTGTTAGTTATAACCTCAAAAATCATATAGACAATTAATGAGAAAATAATTACTGGGAAAATCATACTAATTTCATATCTTGCAATAAGTGAAATTGCCATTGCTATAACAGTTATCAAAGCATAATAAAGCATCTTGTAAACATATGGCTTTGAAACGTCCTCTGCTTTTCTTTTTTCATAAAGAAACATTGAAATAGTAAAGTAAATTGCAGTAAATAACATTAAAAACAATATCCATTTTCCATAGGTAGCCGCATTTATACATATAAGATTTTCACTATAAAATACTGCTGAATCTTCTAAAATATAAACTCCATAAATCATAGCACCTATCGGACTTGTATAACCCAGCATTGGAACAATCGTTTCAAAAATCTGTACACCATAAAGGTTTGCAAAAAACATTGCAGCTATAACAGCTATTGCCCCGGGAATAAGACCGTTTATCATGAAAATATTCATAGTACTTTCAAAAAGCGTACCACAACAGCAAAGAACCAGAACCGACAATGTATAAAGCATTGTCATAACAATAAGTGCTAATAGTTCTCCTTGAAAAATAAATGGAAAAATATTTTCTTCTTGAATTAATTCTTTAAGCTCATTAACACAAATACCACCACTAAAAATAATAAGATTTGCTATAATACAGGCAATAATAAAAGGTAAAATGTAAATTGTCAGTCCAGCAAAATAATCGCTTAAAAATTTATGTCGCCTTTTTATCGGGAGTGAGTATATCATGTCAACCTGTGATTTTTTATAGAGATAGCTAAAGTTATTTACAGCTATTATTATTCCACAAAAAAATGCAGCACAAAGACAAAATATTGATATTGCTACAAATGAAGCACCAGACATACCAACATCGCCATTAACCGCAACAGCTACTACAAATGTTGCTGCTAAAACAGGAAGTCCTAAAAGATGAAGTATGGAAATTACAGTCAGCATCTTTTTATTTGATTTTATCGAAAGCTTGAAGTTTGTAAAAAATCTCGTATTACTTATCGATTTCAACGGCATTATAGTCATAACCGAGCGCCTCCATTTCATAAATAAATATTTCTTCAAGTGTGAGTGGAATAATATCGAGCACCACTGGATTTTTAGGTTCAAGCTTCTTTCTTATATCTTCAACCTCTCCCTTAGCTATTATGTGATAAACACTTTGATTTCTTTCAAAATGGAGTATTTCAACGCCAGTTCCAGAAAGCTCTTCCTTAGAATAAGTCTGTGGCATTGAAGAATCAACTGAATTGAAAACAACCTGTATTTTATGAATATTACCCTTTACGCTGTCAAGCTCTCTTGAAAAAACGATTTTACCCTGATGGAGCAATGCAACGCTGTCACAAACCTCGTTTATTTCCTTTAAGTTATGGGAAGAAATAACTGTTGTCAACTCTCTGTCAATCATAGCATCAACAAGCATACGCTTAACAATAATTCTCATAGTCGGATCAAGACCATCAAAAGCCTCGTCAAGAAGAAGGTAATCTGTCTGGCATGAAAGTGCAATAATAACAACAGCCTGACGCTTCATGCCTTTTGAAAAAGCGTTAAGCTTCTTTTTAAGTGGAAGATTTATTGTTGTTCTCAGTCTTTCAAACATTTCTTCAGAAAACTTAGGATAAAAGCTTTTATAATAATTTTTAAGTTCTTCTAAAGTGTAGGATGTAAACTGAATAGTTTCATCATTAATAAAAAATATTCGTTCTTTTATTTGTGGGTTATCAAATACTATTTCGTTGTCTGTCCAGACTTCACCAGCTTCTGGTGAATAAATTCCTGAAATAAGACGCAAAATTGTGGATTTTCCTGCTCCGTTTGAACCAAGAAGTCCAAAAGCAGTACCCTTAGGAATTGTAAGATTAATTTTATCAAGCACTTTGAAATCGTCAAACTGCTTTGTGACATCTTTCAACTCAATCATATGTCCATCTCCTCTATTCTTTCTTTAAGTTCTTGCTTTGATATTCCAATTTTAAGAGCTTCAATAACTTTTTCGTCAAAATCTGTAAGAATATAATCCTTAACAGAAGATTCGCCAGTCTTTGCAACAAAACTACCTCTACCAGAAACAGAATAAATAATCTTATTGCGTTCCAGCTCCTGATAAGCCTTAGCTACTGTATTAGGATTAACTCCCAAAGACTTTGCAAGGCTTCGGACACTTGGCAGCTGTTCATTTTCTTTAAGCACACCTTTTATAATCAACTCAACAGTCTTTTTATAAAGCTGTTCATAAATCGGCGTTCTGCTTTGCAAATCAACATCAAACACTTTACCGCCTCCTTTTCTTATTTAGTGTACCGTATCAACTAATACACATAGTATACACCACTTTATCTATTTTGTCAAGTAACTATTTTTTATTTCTTTCTTGCATAATATGCTTTGTCCACTCATAAGATTTAAGGACAAAATACAAGCTTTTAAGGAGTAATGAAATCATGAAAGGACTGACATCAAAGCAAGCAGAAAGTCTGCTTGAAAAATACGGCGAGAACGTAATTGAAAGTAAAAAAGGAAATGGGCCGTTTAAAATTTTTGCAGGACAGTTTAAAGACGTAATGGTTATGATTCTTCTTGCAGCAACGGTAATATCCGTTTTTTTAGGAGAAGTCTATGACGCTATAACTATTATTTTAATAGTTCTGCTCAATGCGATTTTAGGATTCATTCAGGAGTATCGTACTGAAAAAACACTTGAAGCCCTAAAAGGCATGACAGCACCGACAGCAAAGGTATTGCGTGATGAAAAGAAAAAGGTGATCCCAGCTTCTGAAGCAGTTCCAGGAGATGTTATTTTTCTTGAAACTGGTGACAAAGTTCCGGCAGATTGTGTTCTCATTGAGGTTAACAGCCTTTTTGCAGACGAATCAATGCTGACAGGAGAATCAGAGCCGGTTTCAAAGGTAGTGGGTTTGGAGTCAGACAGGGATAATTCATTAAACCGTTCCTGCATCTGTTATTCTGGAACTGTTATAACCGAAGGAAATGCAGTTGGGTTAATTATTTCAACCGGAAAAAATTCACAAATGGGCAATATATCCTCAATGATAAATGAAACAGAAAGCGAACAAACTCCCCTTCAAAAGCGTCTTGGGGAGTTAGGAAAAATTGTAGCATTAATCTGTATTGCTGTATGTTTTATTGTTTTCGGAGCTGGCGTTTTAAGAGGCGAGCCTATTTTTGATATGCTTATGACAGGTATTACAATAGCTATTGCTGCGATTCCAGAGGGTTTACCTGCGACAGTTACAATTGCTCTTGCTCTTGCCGTAAACAGAATGCTGAAACAAAAAGCACTCGTTAACAGACTTCATTCTGTTGAAACACTAGGCTGTACATCTGTAATATGCTCAGATAAAACGGGTACAATTACTGAAAACAAAATGACTGTTAAGCATATTTTCAGTGACATGAAGGAATTTGATGTATCAGGAAACGGATTTAAAATAAACGGTGAAATTCGTTATCATGATACAAAACCAAATCCAAAATCAATTCCATCTCTATACGAAATGTTAAGATGTGCAGTTTTTTGTTCAACTGCTGATATATCATCAGATAGTCAGCTTAATACAAGAAACAGAGGTAGTATTTCTGGAAGTGGAAATTGGAATGTTAGTGGTAACCCTACCGAAGCAGCACTTTTAATTGCTGCAGCCAAAGGCGGAGTGACAAAGAAAAATTCTAATGATATGACTAAAATTTCGGAAGTTCCATTTAACAGCAAAACAAAGTTTATGTCTGTTACTATGCAAAATGGAGCGGGAGCAAAAACAGAATACATAAAGGGTGCTCCAGATATTTTGCTCAAAAAATGTAGTTTTATAATGACTACCACTGGTGAAATACCTCTTGATTTATCGACAAGACGCAAAATTGAAGAACAAATAAGCTCTTTTTCTTCAAGAGCATTAAGAGTTCTTGCGCTTGCAAAAAAAGAAAAAAATAGTAACACATCAGCTGATAACGGTCTGGTCTTTCTGGGGCTTGCAGCAATGCAGGATCCACCTCGTGAGGAGGCTAAGGAAGCTATTAAGAAGTGTGCACAGGCTAAAATTAAAACGGTTATGATAACAGGTGACCATAAGGAAACAGCAATTGCCGTTGCAAAACAAGCGGGACTTTTAAAGGGTGGAAAGGCTGTAACGGGTGCAGAGCTTGATTTGATGTCTGATAACGAGCTTGACAGACGACTTAATGAATTTACCGTTTATGCGAGAGTTAACCCTTCACATAAGCTAAGACTTGTAAGAGCTTATAAAAGAAAAGGCCATATTGTTACAATGACTGGTGATGGCGTGAACGATGCTCCGGCAGTTAAAGCCGCAGACGTTGGCGTTTCAATGGGAATTACGGGAACAGACGTAACTAAGCAGGCGGCTGACGTTATTCTTCTTGACGATAACTTTGCAACGCTTGTAAATGCTGCTGAACAGGGACGAGGAATTTACGCTAATATAAGAAAATTTGTAAGATATCTTCTTTCATGTAATATAGGCGAAGTTATAACGATGTTTTTAAGCATACTCATGGGCTTCCCAATGGTTATGTTACCAACACAGCTACTGCTTGTTAACCTCGTCACAGATGGTTTGCCAGCTATTGCGCTCGGCATGGAACCGTGCGACAAGGACGTTATGAAAAAACCTCCTAGAAAGCCTGATGAAAGCTTTTTCTCAGATGGTCTGATGTTTAAGATAATTTTCAGAGGAATTATGATTGGTCTTTGTACTCTTGCCTGCTTTACCGTTTTATTAGGTGAAGGAGTTGGTATTGCGGCAGCAAGAACGGGTGCATTAACCACACTTATTGTTTCACAGCTCATTCATGTATTTGAATGCAAGTCGGAAACAAGGGGAATCTTTGGTATAAACTATTTCAATAACTTTAAGCTTATTTTAGCGGTTTTAGTATCACTTGCAGTTCTTGCAGCGGCAGTTTATATACCACTTGTTCAGGTTGTATTTTCTACTGTTGCACTTGCAAAAAGACCGTTATTGATATCACTTGCGTTTTCAGTAGCAGTGCCAATTATTTCAAGCATTGGTATGGCGTTTTCGCATAAAGATAAGGAAAACTAACAAACATAACGCATAGCGACATTCATCGGGGTTAGTTTAACAGCCCCGACGAATGTCGCTTTTGTTTAGGTCAAGCCTTTTTAAAGGATTGCGGTTTCCAAAGGCAGCGCCTTGGTCGCTCCGCAGAGCGAAATCTTACAGCCTCAGAAGAGTATTTTTCTTTGGTCTTTCTTTTGTGCCGTGTAAAAAAACAATCCCCACTTGACTTTTACACCAGAATTGTTATATAATATAAATGAAAAAAGGTAACTGCGTTATGCGGTTTACTTAGCCGAAACCGTCAGCTTTTTCACGAAGATGACGGTTATTTTTTATTATTATAATTTTAGGAGGATTTAGTGGATTTTTTAAATGTTTATTTCCAAATCATTGACATTTTTTATGTTCCTTTAATCTTGACAGCACTCTCAGTTATTTATATCATAGCTGTTGTCAAAGGAAAGCTTTGCATAAGAGGGAACAAAGCGATTATAACTCTGCTGTGGACACTGCTTGCTTTGATTTTTATTCCAAAATGGATCGGTGGGTATGCTTTTGTAATTTTCCTTATCTTTAAAAACTTTAAGGATCTTTTGATAAATAAATCTAGTAAGCAAACTCAAATTTGTAAGATATGCAATTTTCAAATAGCGTCGTGTATTTCACTATGGCTTTCTGTAGCCTCATTCATAGTAGTTATAATTGCATTTTTTAACGAAATATATACTACTACTGTTATGTTTGCTGCTGCTATTTTTTTATGCTTTATTTGTCCCCTTTTTTTACCCCTTGGTATTGCCATCATATTTTATTCTTTTACCAGCATTGCCTTGATTTTTTTAGTATTGACCGTCACAATTTCAGTACCTTATTTCATAACTGCCATTACAGGTATTTTCGCTGCTGTTAAGTATAAGCAATCAGGCGGTAAATTAAAAGATACAGCATTTTATATTATAAAATCAATCTTTCCACCTACAACAATTTCAGGATGCATTAAAATGAAAAAGGAACTTTCTACAAATGAAAAACCATTTAGCAAAGATGAGATATCTGCGATTATTATAGCAAATATTCCATTTGCTATTATTTTTATAGGAACACTTATTATTGGAGGAATTTATAAATGAAAAAAATGTTAGAAACAGGAAAAGTAGTAAATATTCATGGACTGAAAGGTGAAATCAAGGTTATACCATGGTGTGATGCACCTGAATTTATATGTGAATTTGATGTTCTTTATATTGGTAAGGAACAAAAAACCTTTGAGGTTGAATCTGCAAGAGTTCATAAGGGTATGGCATTAATCAAGCTAAAGGGTATTGATACTCCTGAGGCTGCTAACAGCTTGAGAAATAGCGTTGTTTATATTGATCGTGAGGATATTGAGCTTGATGAGGGCACATACTTTATTCAAGATTTAATCGGTCTTACCGTTAAAGACGTTGACACGGACAAAGTTTATGGAGAAGTAACTGATGTTTTGCAGACAGGTGCAAACGATGTTTATGAAATCAAAAATGACAAAAAAACATACCTTGTTCCTGCAATTGAACAAGTAGTTATAGATACAGATATTGAAAATTCAGTTATGCTGATACGTCCATTGGAGGGACTTTTTGATGAGGATTGATATAGCTACTCTTTTTCCAGAAATGGTTGATGGAATTCTTTCTGAAAGTATTGTAGGACGTGCAAGAAAAAAAGGTGCAATCGAAATAAACTGCCATCAGATAAGGGATTATACTCTTGATAAACACAGGCGTGTTGATGATATTCCTTATGGCGGCGGAATGGGTATGGTTATGCAAGCCGACCCTATTTTTCGCTGTTATTTAGCCATTTGTGAACAAATCGGAACAAAACCGCATACTATATATATGACACCGAAGGGCACGGTGTTTTCTCAGGCAAAAGCCATTGAGCTTTCAAAAATTGAAAATATACTTATAATCTGCGGTCACTATGAGGGAGTTGACCAGAGGGTTTTGGACAAAATAGTTGATGAGGAAGTTTCAATCGGCGATTACGTTTTGACTGGCGGTGAACTTCCTGCGGCAGTTGTTACTGATGCCGTTGCAAGAATGTGCGATAGCGTCCTGTCAAGTCCGGAATGTTACGAAGATGAAAGCCATTTCTCAGGATTACTTGAATATCCGCAGTATACACGGCCGGAAGTATGGGAAGGTGAGGCTGTGCCATCAGTATTGACATCTGGACACCATAAAAACATTGCTGACTGGCGATTTAACCAAAGCCTTGAAGTAACTAAAAACAGACGTCCAGATATGTATGAGCGTTATTTGGTTAAAAAGGAGATAAAAAGCTAGTTTTTATTGAATTTTTACTATATAACTCAAATTTTATCTGTTTAATGTGCATATAAACGGTTGTTGAAATTTGTAAGTAGTGAATAATTTTAATCAACAGTGTAAATGTTTCGTTATAATAAACAAATATGGCCCTTGTAAAAATCGCATCATTAATCAAAGCGTAGAAATTTTCATCAAATAGTACGTTTCGTGTAATTTTTCCGTTGACTATAAGAAAAATAGCTTGTATAATTGTAAACAGCAAGAAACATAAAAAACATTGATTAATGAAAAAAATTTCATTTATACAAAGATAGGAGAGTTTGTTATGTTTGTGAAAGATGTTATGGTTCAGAATCAAGTCGGACTTCACGCAAGACCAGCTACATTCTTTATTCAGAAGGCAAATGAATTCAAGTCATCAATCTGGATAGAAAAAGAAGAGCGCAGAGTTAATGCCAAGAGTCTTCTCGGTATCCTCTCACTGGGAATCGTAGGCGGAACTTCAATCAGAATTATTGCTGACGGTGCTGATGAACAGCAGGCTGTTGACGCTTTAATTGAACTCGTTGAAAGCGGATTCAATAACTGATTAATAAACTAAAAAGTTGGGCGTTACTAATTATAGTAGCGCCCAACTTATATTTAAAGATCTATATGAATTTAATATGGAGTTATCCTTTAATTCCTGATTCATACATATTCTCTACAAATATTCCATATCCCTTTTGTGGGTCACTTACAAATACATGAGTAACAGCTCCTACAAGCTTTCCATTTTGAATAATAGGACTTCCGCTCATACCCTGAACAATACCGCCAGTCTTTTCAATTAAACGCTCGTCTGTTACTTTTATGGTCATATTTTTCGTTCCACTGTTTTTACAATCGATTTTTTCTATTTCAATTTCAAATTCCTGTGGCCCATTTTCATCGATTGTGGTAAAGATAGTTGCCTTACCTGTTTTGACTTCTTGTTTAAGTGCCATAGGTAATCCTGCTTTTGTTGGAACACCAGTGAAAAGCTCTCCGAATATTCCGTATTTATTATTAGCTAAAATAACACCAGAAGTTCTGCTTGAGGTGAAACACCCATGAAGTTCGCCTGGTTCACCACTTTTACCTTTTAATACACCAGTTATTTCAACTTCTGCTGCTTCACCAGATGATATTGGAATTATTTCCCCAGTATCACTATCGCAGACAGGATGTCCTAAACCACCAAAACGGCCTGTTTCAGGCTCATAAAAAGTAACCGTACCAATTCCAGCAGTGGAGTCACGAACCCACATACCAGCCTTGTAGCTGCTGTCTGTGAGCGAATAGACTGGTTCTATATATGAAGCAATCTCCTCTTTTCCGTTTGTATAGACAATTTCAAGAGGATTCCCTTCGGATTTTGAAACTATTTGTATTATGTCATTGTTTGACGTAAGTTTTTTTCCGTCAAGCGATAAGATAATATTTCCCTCTTCAATTCCGCAATCTGCGGCAGGACAAACCATACCACTAGGCGTTTTTATTTCTCCCATTCCAACGACCATAACACCCTCCATCAGAATTTTAATTCCAAAAGGATCTCCTCCAGGAATTAAAATAGGTGTTTCAACAGTATGCAACTCAACGTTTTTAACTGGAACGACACCAAAAAGCTTTAAGTTTGCAGTTTCCACAACTGGTGAAGTATCGCTGGCAAATGACGCAATAGTTTCATTTCCATCAGCCTCAATAGAGAATCTGGTTGAAAGCTGAAGCGAGCCACCCTTTGAAACATAATAACTATCAGGTAATGCTACCGAATAATATCCTGCAACTAAGCAGATATTAATAACAAATAACATTAAAAGTACAAAAATCGGTCTAAATACTTTTTTCATTAATTTGTCCTTTCTAAAATGGTTAAAATCAAGAGAAATCAGATAATTTAAGATTTACATTTCTAAGTAGAAATCGAAATCTAAGAAAGCATGAGTTAAACTCACCAATTTAATACAATTGATGAGCATAAATGCAAAACATTAACCCATACGATTACAATAATACTATTGGCATTAAAGAAAGGTTTTATTAAGGCAATTATGATGTTGTTTAATTACTAAAATTTTAGAATGAACGATTTTTAGCCGAAAAATAAAAGTAAATGGAGAATAATATAATAAATAAGATGAATCAACTTACAAAAAATGAAAGGTTTACAAAAAATTCAATCTTTATTTTGAAAATATGCTTAATCATTTCAACTGCAGTTTTTCCGTTGTTTATGAATTTGATGTCAGGAATAGGCTGGATTTCAACATATACAAGATATAGTAATGAAATTAGAACAATGGGCATAATTATACTTATATCTTCGGCATTAATGACACTAGCACTAATATTTTGCCTGCTTAAATTTAATCTTTTTGCAATTTTTACGGAATGCTTAGGATTTACTGTTACAATGACTGTTTTAACAAAAATGATGAACTATGCCGATAATAATGGATGGAGCAATCAAATTACAATGCAACCTGCATCTGATTTATATAGAAATCGTATTTTGCCGACAATAATACCTTTTGTTCTTTTAATAACTATTGCGCTTTTACAATATTTTTCTTATGAAGAAAAGGTAAAACGAAAAATCAAGCGTGAAGAAAAAGAAAAAAAGGAAAATATGACCGCTCCAAAAATTATAAACGATTAAATATTTTGGTGTTGTAATTATTATTCTAACAGTGATTTTTTACCACTTTTGTCAAGGTTTGAGGTTTTGTTAACAATTTGTTAATAGTTTATTTACAATTTATCTTATATTTTGATAAAATTAGTTAGGATTTGCTATTGCTACATCTTATTTTATATGATAATATAAATTTGTAGAAAAAATCAGGAGGTAGAGCAAAATGACAAACAAAATAAAAGTTCTTATCGGAGATGACAGTGTTGAGTATGGCATAGCTTGTGCAAGTACTTTAAGAGGACTGGGAATGTATGCTATCACAAGACCAAAAGACGGCAGCGTTTTATTTGAGACAATAAAAAATGATATGCCAGATGTTGTGATTATTGATGCTATTTTACCACATATGGATGCAATTGAGCTTATTAAAAAAGTTCATTCTCTAGGTGAAAAAAAACCAGAATTCATAATTACGTCTTCTTATGACAACCCATTTATTGAAAAACAGGTTATGCAAAACGGTGCAGCTTACTTTATGCTAAAGCCATTTGATATGAATTCACTTGGCGAAAGAATCATTTCACTTCTCCATGGAAATTCAATCAATAATTCTGAAGAAGATGTTCATGATATGGAGGTTATTGTTACAGAAGTAATACATCAACTCGGCGTTCCTGCACATATTAAAGGATATCACTATCTCAGAGAGGCAATTTTATCTTCACTTGAACATAAAGAACTATTAGAAAGTGTTACAAAAATGCTTTATCCTACAGTTGCCAAAAAATTTGATACAACTTCTTCAAGAGTTGAACGAGCAATCAGACACGCAATAGAAATAGCGTGGGACAGAGGTAATCTTGATACTTTAAATTCTTTCTTTGGATACACTGTTAACACTTGCAAGGGCAAACCTACAAATTCAGAATTTATTGCACTTATAACAGATAAGCTTAGACTAAAATATAAGCCAGTATTACTAAAGAGAGCCTAAATTACATATTAAATTAACTTATATCTAATAATAATTCTTGTAATAATTCATCTTTTGTGATAATATATTATTATAAGCGACTGAAAATAAAATATTATTCTGAAAGGATTGAATTTCAATGGAATTTATTAAAACAGATATTAGCAAAGAAAGCTTTAATCCATTTAATCTTATAGGAAAAGATTGGTTTTTAGTAACAAGCGGTGATAAAGAGAGATATAATACAATGACTGCTTCATGGGGACAAATGGGCGTGTTATGGGGAAAACCTGTATTCACCACTTTTGTAAGAACCTCAAGAAAAACCTATGAACTTATGGAAGATAACGAATACTTTACAATTTCTTTTTTTGATGAAGATTACAGAAATGTTCTTAATTTCTGTGGCTCTCATTCCGGCAGAGACTGTGACAAATCAAAGGAAACAGGACTTGTTGCGGTTGAACTAGAAGGTGTTACGACATTTGAACAAGCTAAAACAGTTTTGGTTTGCCGAAAGCTTTATGCAAAGGACATGAAAGAGGATGACTTTCTTGATAAAAGTCTTTTGAAATTTTACGAAAAAGATCCTTTTCATAAGACTTTTATCGGGGAAATTGTCAGTCTTTATAAAAAATAATGAAGAAAAAGGTTGTTGCATCAATTGCAGTAACCTTTTTTATTTGCGTTTTAATAAAAAATTGACTTCGTAGAATGTATAGTGTAAAATATATTTAGTCGTTGAAAAATATTTCGTAACTATAGCGACACTTTACCACGTTAAACGGAAGGAAATAAAATGATTAAACAAATATCAGAAAAAATAAAAAATAATATCTCTAAAGTTATCTGCGAAAAAGATAATGCAGTAAAGATGCTTACCACATCACTTTTTTGCCGTGGCCATATACTTCTTGAGGACATCCCTGGAACTGGAAAAACAACCCTTGCACTCTCAGCCGCCAAATCAACTGGCTGCACTTTCGGAAGAATTCAGTTTACACCCGACTTGCTACCCTCTGATATAACTGGGGTTAATTTTTACAGTCATAAAAATGAAAGCTTTACTTTTAAAAAAGGCCCTGTTTTCTCTGGAATTCTACTTGCTGATGAAATCAATCGTTGTGCCCCAAGAACACAATCAGCACTTCTTGAATGTATGGAGGAAAGACAGGTTACAGTCGACGGAATAAGCTATGAACTACCATTCCCTTTTATGGTTATAGCAACGCAGAATCCACTAGAACTGCAAGGTACATTCCCACTTCCAGAAGCACAGCTGGACAGATTTTTCATGAGTATGAATATCGGATACCCATCAAGGGCAGCTGAAATTAATATTCTATCTGGAAAAGTTGGAAGAACCAATATAAACACACTTGAAACAGTAGCTAGTGAAAAAGAGATAAGAGAATGTATCAAAGAAATAAATGAAGTTAATGCAGCAGAATGTATAATAAATTACCTCCTTGATATTGCACAGAAAACACGAGAAGATGGATGTTTTTTACTTGGAATAAGCCCTCGTGGCTGTATTGACACATTAAGTGCCTCAAAAGCAATTGCAGCAATGGACGAAAGAAAATACATAATTCCTGATGATATAATAGAAACAATCCCTCTTACAGTTTCTCACAGGGTTATTTTTTCTGATCCTGAAATTTCAACTATTGAGCAAAAACAGCAATTCATTAAAAAAATAGTTTCTGAAATTGAAGTGCCAAAGGAAAAACTATGGAAATTTTGATTATCGCACTTGTATGTGCTATGATTTTTTTTATTCAACTTAAAATTTACAGGAAAAAATGTTTTGAAAACCTTTTTTACCGTTGCTATTTCAGCGTTTCTGAGGCTCACGAAGGTGATGAAATTGAATTTATAGAAGAAATTGAAAACAGAAAAAATCTTTCATTCCCAGTTTTCAAATCAGAGCTTACTGCTTCGTCAGCTCTTTATTTTGCTGACACAAATTCATCTGTAACAGACAATTCACGATTTGTTTCAAGTTTTTTCAGTATTAAAGGTCAAAGCAAAGTAAAGAGAATTTGGAAAGTCAAATGTACAAAAAGAGGTATTCATGGGATTAATAATGCAATTTTAGTAACTTCAGATATTTTCGGTGTGGAGTCTTTTTCATATAAGCCAGAATTTAAGTTTCCTAAAATAACAATACTACCGTCAGAATATTCTTTTAATATACAAAGGATTTTAAAGGGTGGATTTTCTGGTGATATCCCTCTTAAAAATCAACTATTCACTGATCCATTTTTCAAGGACAGTATCCATGAATATACTGGAAGGGAACCTCTCAAATTTATAAATCACAATGTTTCTGCAAGGCAATCAAAACTAATGGTTAATACTTTTGAAGGTTCGTTAGAGAATTATTCAACGATTATTCTGGATACTAATGCAAGCGAGAAGCTTGTTGAACACAGTATCAGAGTATGCGCTTTTCTTCTAACAAGTCTTGAAAGATACGGTATAAAAAGCTCTCTTTATATTACATCTGAACCTCCAATTCATGTTAACTTAGGTAATGGGGGAGTACATCTAAAAAAATGTCGTTATAAGCTTGCTGAAATTGATATAAAAAAAACATCCTCAATAAAAAGCATCCTAAAATCTGCTGAAAAAACTACAATCCTCATAACCTCAAATGAAGAAATTGCAAACATTTCAAAAACTAACGTATTATTTACAGGATACCTTAACTCGACAAATAATGTGAAT
>JAVBRC010000098.1:0-14951 GCA_031548405.1 Oscillospiraceae bacterium
TCCTTATTCCATTTGGAATATTAACATTTGGAGTTAAGAAAAGCAAGGAAATATAAAAGATTAGCAAAATATCGCACCAGCAGTTTAGTTCAACACATTTTAAAGAGTTGAACTAAACTGCTTTTTTTGAATTACTAGCAAAATTACACCAATTTTAGTATATTATGCACAATTTGAACGATTATTTTTGCATATTCATGCATTTTTTAAACAAACTGAAATTTTTCTTCAAAAACTTATTGACATTTATTCAATTCCGTGATATAATAATTAACGTTGATTGAGGAAATCAACTAAGACATGCAGGTGTAGTTCAATGGTAGAATTCCAGCCTTCCAAGCTGGCTACGTGGGTTCGATTCCCATCACCTGCTCCAAAATGCGCCTTTAACTCAGCTGGATAGAGTAACTGCCTTCTAAGCAGTAAGCCATTGGTTCGAGTCCAATAAGGCGCACCATATTTCCACTTATTTTTTATACACATGGTGGGTGTAGCTCAGTTGGTTAGAGCGTCGGGTTGTGGTTCCGAAGGTCGTGGGTTCGATTCCCATCTCTCACCCCATATAAAAAAGCTCGTAATAACGGGCTTTTTTTATTTTCTAAAAATACAGGTGATATCGTATGATTTTTACGATATCACCTTTTTGTTTATGTAAATTCAGGTCAAGCTTTTTTAAATGCTTGTAGTTTCCAAAGATAAAACCTTGGTCACTTCGTTATCAAGCCAATACTTTTACAATGCCAAACAAAAATGGCGCTTTAATCAAAAAGCACCATTTTTCAAGTTAATTTTCTTTTATAAGTTCACGATAAAGCTTAATATAAACATCAGCTGAATTATTCCAGCTAAAGTCCTCGTTCATGTCACGCTTTATAATTGCGTTCCAAGCTCTCTTATCCTCATAGCTCTTCTTAGCACGCATACAAGCGTCAAGCATATCCTTAGCATTGTAAGACTTAAACGTAAAGCCATTGCCCTTATCGCCGCCACAATCCCTTACAGAATCTCTTAGACCGCCTGTTTCACGAACAATCGGAATTGTACCGTATCTCATAGCTATCATCTGTGCAAGACCGCAAGGCTCGCTCTGTGAAGGCATAAGGAACATGTCAGCACCCGCATAAATCTTTCTTGAAAGTTCTGGAATAAACCCAAGTGAAACACTCACTTGATCCTTATATCTCCATTCCATTTCTTTAAAGAAATCTTCATAAACCTTTTCGCCACTACCTAAAATTGCAAACTTAAAGCCAGCTTTAACAAGATCTTCAAAAACGTATCTTATCAAATCAATGCCCTTATGAGAAACAAAACGTGTTACAATACCGATAAGCGGTTCATTGCCCTCCTGAAGACCAAGTTCAGCAAGAAGTGCAGACTTACATGTCTTTTTACCTGTAATACCCTTAGAAGTATAATTCTTAGGAATTATCTGATCAGTTTCCGGACTATATCCATCAACGTCAATACCGTTTAATATACCACAAAGCTTATGCTGATTAGGAACTAACGCTCTGTCCATGCCATGTGAATACCATGGATCGAGAATTTCCCAAGCATAGCTAGGGCTAACAGTAGTAACCTTATCTGAAATTTCTATAGCACCCTTCATCATATTGATGTTGCCATCATATTCAAGCAAGCTTGTATGATACATAGGGATTCCCATAACCTCATTCAAAACTTCCTTGCCATAATTGCCCTGATATTGTATATTGTGAATTGTAAAAATTGTTTTTATATTTTCATATCCCTGCTGATATTTATAGAACACTTCATAAAATACAGGTATCATAGCTGCCTGCCAGTCATTTGTGTGTATAATATCCGGTTTAAAATCAATACAACGCAACATTTCTAGAACTGCCCTTGAATAGAAAACAAAACGTTCGCAGTCATCAAAAAATCCATAAACGCCATCACGTCCGAAATAGTATTCATTATCAATAAAATAATAAGTAACACCGTTACAAATCGAAGTAAAGATACCGCAATACTGTTTTCTCCATGAAACATCAACTGTAATATGAGTCAAGAAAGTCATATTTGCACGAAGCTGCGGTTTAATTGATTTATAAAGTGGGATAACTACACGACAATCGTGCCCCTTATTAGTAATGGCAGCTGGAAGAGCTCCTGCAACGTCAGCGAGTCCGCCTGAAGCAACAAACGGATTAGCTTCACTTGCCGCAAATAATATATTCAAATTACTTCATCCTTTCAAACATCAGATTACTGCATTTTTACCTATGTAAAGCGGGTATGAAGCTGAACCAGTCATAATTTTTTCGTCACCGATTTCAACATTTTTATCAGTAATAACATTACTTATGTTACATTTCTTACCAATAATTGTATCCTGCATAATAATACAATCCTTAACAACTGCATCTTTACTAATTCTTGCACCTCTGCAAAGAACGCAATTTTCAACAGTACCATCAATAACACAACCGTCAGCAATAAGTGAATTAGTAATATCTGATTCAAGACCAAACTTAACTGGGCCATTATCTCTGATTTTTGTATAAATAGGTGCTGATTTAATAAAGAGATTTTCTCTGTTTTCTGTTTTGAGAAGAGCCATATTAGCATCGTAATAAGCCATCATTGAATCTATCTTTGAGAAATAGTTCTTGTGTTCAAAGCCCATTATTCTGTATTCATTTTTCTTTGCCTGCATAACATCCTTAGTGAAATTATATTCACTTCTGCTTGCTGAATTAACAACAATATTTCTTAGAACATCCTTGGCAATAACAAACATATTAAGGAAGATTGAGCATTCGCCAGCAATCTGAGGGTCAATCATTACATCGTTAACTCTTCCCTCTTCATCAAGTCCTAAAACAGTTGCAGTCTGTTCCTTGTTGCTGTCATAAGGATGCTTTCCATAAACAACAGTTATATCAGCTTTGCTTTCCTCGTGGAACTTAATTGCCGCCTTATAATCAATAGTTGTAACAACATCGCAATCGGACATAATAACATATTCAGCATTTGAATGTTCAACGAAATCCCAAACACCATTTAGAGCTTCAAGGCGTCCTCTGTACATTCCGCTGTCAACATGGCTGAATGGTGGGAGAAGATGAAGTCCACCATTCTTGCCTGAAAGATCCCATTCTCTGCCTGAACCAAGATGGTCAAGCAATGAGCCATAATTTGATTTTGTAATAACGCCAACTTCTTTTATTCCTGAATTAACCATATTGGAAAGAGGAAAATCAATAAGTCTATAACGTCCGCCGAAAGGGATAGAACCCATTGTTCTTTTTTTAGTAAGATCTATAACGTCAGAATCATGCATACTTGCAAAAATCAGACCTAAAACATTATTTTTAGCACTCATTTTATATCTTTTCCTCCTTAGACATTCTCGGATATAATATCCTTAGGAAGAATCTTAGCTCCCTTAGAAATATCAACATTATGTCCTATAACTGCAATACCCCATTCATCTCTGTTGTCAACAGTTTCAGGACTAAGACCGATTTTAACATTTTCATTAACAACGCAATCTTCGCCAACGATTGAATATTCAACAACCGCACCAGACTTAATAACAGTTCCTGGCATTACAATACTATAGTTTACTGTTGCACCCTCTTCAATTTTAGCACCAGCAAAAATAATTGAAAAGTCAACCTTACCACTGATTGTGCTGCCTTCTGCGATCATAGAATTTTCTACTTCAGCAGTACTGCCAATATATTGTGGTGGCATGTTATTATTTCTAGCATAAATCTTCCAGTCATTATCATAAAGATCAAGTGGAATACTTGGGCTTAAAAGATCCATATTAGCTTCCCAAAGACTGTCAAGAGTACCAACATCCTTCCAGTAACCCTCAAAAGTATATGCAAAAAGTCTTTCCTTATTACTTAACATTGATGGAATAATATCCTTACCGAAGTCCTTTGAACCAGTATTTGCATTTTCATTTTCGATAAGATACTTTTTAAGCTTTTTCCATGTGAATACATATATACCCATTGAAGCCAGAGTTGACTTAGGCTCTGCTGGCTTTTCTGTAAAGTCATAAACTCTCATATCATCTTCACAAGACATAATACCAAGTCTTGTTGCCTCTTCAAGAGAAACATCCTGAACAGCAATTGTAAGATCAGCTTCATTTGCCTTATGGAAATCAACCATCTTTGAATAATCCATTTTATAGATATGGTCACCGCCCAAAACTATAACATATTCAGGGTCATAACGTTCAATAAAACTGATATTCTGATAAATCGCATTTGCAGTACCCTCATACCAAGACGCACCTGCAGCTGTTTGATAAGGTGGCAAAACATGAACACCACCGTGAAGTCTGTCAAGATCCCAAGGCTGACCATTGCCAATATAATCGTTCAGTACAAGTGGCTGATACTGTGTAAGAACTCCGACAGTATCAATACCTGAATTTGTGCAGTTTGAAAGCGGGAAATCAATAAGTCTATATTTACCGCCATATGGAACTGCTGGCTTTGCCATATCCTGTGTCAAAGCATATAATCTGCTTCCCTGTCCGCCAGCAAGAAGCATAGCGACACATTCCTTTTTTATATACATAACCTTTCCTCCTGAAGTTGCCACACACTTTATTTTTTGTAGCAAAATTTCAAATGTTTATATTCACTGCTTTAAAGCATAGAACTTTCTTCAATTATTTCCTCTGAATTTTTAATTGTTTTCTTTAATATTTTTTTCTCAGTTTCATCTGGAATAAGCTTTTTCTTAGGCTTAGGTGCCGGATAAGGCTTCAGATAAATTACAGAAAGTGGTGCAAGATCAAGTGATATGCTGTCTTCAAATCCATGCATAGCATATGATTTTGAATTTGTCACATTTTTAGTGATACCTTCTCCACCAAATTCAGCAGAATCCGAGTTAAACACCAGCTTATATTCACCCTCATAAGGTACACCAATTTTATAATCCATTCTTTCAACCGGAACAAAATTGCAAACAACAATCAATTCTTCACCATTATCATCAAATCTTCTGAACGCAATGACACTCTGACGATAATCATCGTTAGAAATCCAGCTGAATCCCTGCCATGAATCATCATTTTGCCAAAGTGGTGCATTTTCAATATAGAATTTATTTAAATTTTCAGAATAATTATGAATGTCCTTGTGATTTCTTTCTTCAAGTGATGCCCAGTCAAGCTGAGTCTGATAATTCCATTCTGTTGACTGTGCAAATTCCTGTCCCATGAAAAGAAGTTTTTTACCAGGGTGTGCCATCATATAAGCAAGGAATGCTTTATATGAGCTGCATTTCTGTTCATAAGTGCCTGGCATTTTTTCTAGCATTGAGCATTTTCCATGCACAACCTCATCATGAGAGATAGGCAAAATATAGTTCTCGGAAAAACAATAGAAAAATGAGAACGTCAGCTTTTCATGATTAAACGCTCTGTAAATCGGATCAAGCGACATATACTGAAGCATATCGTTCATCCAACCCATATTCCACTTAAAATTAAATCCAAGTCCACCAATATCAGTTGGCTTGGTAACCATTGGCCATGAAGTCGACTCTTCAGCAATCATCAGAACGTCTGGATTTTTCTTGAACACCGCCTCATTAAGATGTTTAAAGAATTCGATAGCCTCAAGATTTTCCTTTTTACCATAGATATTCGGGCACCACTCGCCCTCACGTCTGTCATAATCAAGATAAAGCATTGACGCAACAGCATCAACACGAATTCCGTCAATATGATATTCAGAAAGCCAGTAATTCGCACTGGAAATCAAGAATGAGCATACCTCACCCTTAGCATAGTCAAAAACTCTTGTACCCCATGAATGATGCTCACGTTTTCTTTCATCAGCATATTCATAGCAATAAGTTCCATCAAACTCATAAAGACCACTAGCGTCCTTAGGAAAATGAGCAGGAACCCAGTCAAGAATTATACCAAGTCCAGCGTTATGGAACATATCAATCATACGTTTAAAATCATCAGGTGTTCCAAATCTGGAAGTTGGTGCAAAGTAACCAGTTACCTGATAACCCCAAGAACCGTCAAACGGATATTCCGTAAGCGGCATTAATTCAATATGAGTATATGACATTTTTTTCATATATGGAATCATTTTTTCAGCAAATGAAATATAGCTCAACTGATTATCATTTTCATCAAACATCCATGAACCCATATGAACCTCATAGACGTTCACTGGGCTTTTATAGATAGTTTTTTTAGCTTTTTCTGAAATCCATTTTTCATCTGTCCATTGATACGAGCAATCATATATTTTTGACGCTGTTCCCGGACGTGTTTCAAAATGAGTAGCATAAGGGTCAGACTTCAAAAGATACTTACCCTTTTGAGTTTCAATGCAATATTTATAAGAATCAAATTGCTCCAGTCCAGAAATGAAAATCTCCCAGACGCCATCAGCAATTTTTTTCATCATATTTTCATTTTTATTCCATTTGTTAAAGTCGCCAACAACGGAAACGCTCTTGGCATTCGGAGCCCAGACACGAAAACAATAACACTTGTTGTTTTTATTTTCTATTAAATGTACACCGAAAAATTTGTAAGCCTCACTGTTCTTACCTTGGTAAAATAGATATAGCGGAAATTCGTAACTTTCTGGAAAGTTTCCAGAATTCAATGTGTTCATGTCAATTCCTCCTTATTACATATATTTTAACATTTTTTGTGTTACTATTCAAGCTTTTTTATGCAGAATAAATAAACTTCATAAATTCTATATAGTTTTGATTGTGTATTTTAGTGCAATTGCAACAAATCAAGTTATTTAAAACAAATAATGTTTATTCATGTTTAGCAATACTATACAAAAATCTCTTAGAAAGCTTGTAGATAAATTTGAGTTTATGATGTCAACTTATATTACTATGCAACCCTTGTTCTCTCGTTTAATCTCAATGCTGCAACAGTAATGTCATCTCTAAGCTCTGCTCTGCTGTTTTTACCAGCACTGTTACAAACATTATCAGTTATATTTTTAAGTTCGCCATCCTTGAGAAGCTGTTCTTTAATATAAAGATAAAGCGACTCGTCAACACCATCTGAAAGCATAACAAGTATGTTACCCGAATCAAAATTACAACTTCTTGTAAAAATCTGTGTTTCAGGAATAATGCCAATCGGATTTGACGGAGAATTAAACATCATAACAGAATCATCATATCTGATAAGTGTTGAAGATGCACCAGATTTATAGATTGTCAATTCACAGGTTTCAAGATCAATTTTAGCAATATCAAGTGTTGCAAAGCTTTCCTCCTCAGACTTTGTAAGCATTATGGAGTTGAGCATTTTTACGGCACAGCCGCAATCAATACCAGATTTAATAAGCCTTTTAAATAGCTTTGAAACAATAGCAGAATCAAGCGCTGCCTGCTTTCCGCTTCCCATACCATCCGATATAAACATATAAGCATAGCCCAGACCGTCCTCGAAAAATCCCCAGCTATCTCCTGATGGCTGATTATCCAAAGCACTACTTTGTGAACCTGAAAAATCCACCTTATATTTTGTCTTTCTGTTAAAACGCAAACGAGTTTCTCCACCACAAGTAACCGGCTCTGATGCCTCCATAGAAGTATGGAATTCTTCTGAAAGTATTGCTGCAAGAGCTTCTGGTGTTTCTGCTGGAAGTTCTTGTACATATATTTCAGCAATAAGACGATCATTTTTATTAAAGTAAACTATCGCAGTTGAGAATGCAATACCCGAATTCTCAAGCAATGCAGAAAGTGCCTGTGTCAGATTTTTGCTATAGCTAAAATTCATTTTATCAGAAAGTGAAGATAAAATGCCCTCAGTTGTTTCCATTTGAGAAAACAAAAAACTTCTGCTTTCATTAAGCCTTGCTGAAATCATTTTACTGATAGCTTCTTCTTTATGACAACGCATAAAATTTTCAATAATGTCATATTTTCTACTGCAATAATCAAGTGTCACAGGAAAATTATCAACACCGCTGCCAACTTGCTTTTCAAGCCTTAAAAAACAAGCATTAGTTTTCTCAAAATTATTTTCCCAGCATAAAAGCTTGTTTCTGCATTTTCCACAAACTCTTGTGCTAACCTCATTCACAGTATTAAACGGAACATTTTTCTTTTCAAGGCACTTTATAATGTCCTCCATATTTTTTCTGACATCAACAAGTGTACCCGCAACAAAGTCCATTCTGGCTTTAACAAGCTGTTCGCCGCCATCATCTTCCTCATGGCGAATAACCTGTCCATACATAATCAATTTTTCTGGAAGCATTATAAACAACAAACTTCCTAAAATTGCATCTGCCTGAAGAAAAAATGATGCATCATTCATTCCCATGATAAGTTGTCCGCAAAAGTTAACTGTAAGAAATGCAGCTGCTATACTCACCCTGCTGTAATCAGCTGCAAACCCTGCCGCAAATCCGGCTATACCGAGAAACGCAGCTGGAAGGCCGAGCTTTGAGGAGTTTAAAAAAATTCCAGCAGTTGCGAGAACGCCGAATATCACGCCACCCGAATGACGAAAACGTTTTGCTGCACAAAGTAAAACTGCAATTCCAATTATTCTTCCAATATTTATAACAGAAATGTTTAATGAACAAAGTGCTGTCGTTGCCAGAATATATACAACTGCCGCTGAAGTTTCAGCTTTTCTATCAAGCTTTAATGGTTTTTCAGCATAAATAAGTATACTTGCATTATAAATGAAATATACTGAAACTCCCATAACCGCCGCCAGAAATATATGTACTAAAACTACAAAGAAACTCTTCTCAACAAACAATCCAAAAATAATTCCCGAAAAAGCAAGACTTACAGCTGCAATAGCACCATTAAAAACCGGTGAATCTTCGTCATTAATAATCCACTTTCCAACGGTAATTAAAAGTAAAGCACATAAAACAGCCAGTGAATTCCAAATTTGACCTGATGCAATATAAGTTATCATACTTCCAACAAAAATTGCTGCCGAATATGCCGGAGGAAGTGCTGCTGCCAACGCACAGTTAAGTGGTGACGGCTGACCACCAAATGTAGAGTATGCAAGAAGCATTGAAGCACCAACCGCAATAAGCATTGACGGAGCATTAAATGCACGTCCGTTTCTTTCCAAAACCATTTCTTTCAACATCTTTTCAACCACCTGCTATAATTATTTACTACGGACAACACAGTTAAAAGATGAATTAAATATGCTTTATGCGGTGCTGCCTTTATTAGTATTCTATTATTATAGCCATAACGGCAGTAAATAAATGTCAATATGCAGAATAAATTATAGACGGGAAATAGTGTAATTGCAAAAGCTTTGGAGAATTAACAGCTTAACATAGAAAATTCATTTTATTTTTCTCAAATCATTTTTCCAAGCTGGTTTGAAAACTCAATTAATGTTTTCATTGAAAGCTGTTCAGCTCTGACCGTTCTTTGAACACCAATATTGTCCATACATTCATATAGTACTCCCTTTGAAATTCCAGTCATTGACGAAAGAGAATTTGCCATTGTTTTTCTTCTTTGTGAAAATGAGCCTCTTACAATTTTGAAAAACAGCTCCTTGTCGTTAACCATCGAGCGATAATGATTATCAGGTCTTATCTGAATAACAGCTGAATCAACATTCGGTGCTGGCATAAAACTTCCCCTTGACACATCAAAAAGTGTTTCTGCCTGACCATAAAATTGAACTGCCGCAGTAACTGCACCAGCCTGCCTCGTTCCAACGGTTGCACAAAGTCGCTGTGCAGCCTCCTTCTGAACCATTACTGTTATTGCTTCAACGGGAAGTTCGCTTTCCAGTAAAAGCATTATAACAGGTGATGTTATATAGTATGGCAGATTTGCACAAACTGCAATCTTCATTCCTGAAAATTCATTTTCAAGCAGTGCCTTTAAATCCACCTTCATAACATCGTCATTAATAATATTAATATTATTAAATTCACTAAGAGTTTCTTCCAAAACAGGCAGCAATCTTTTATCAATTTCCACTGCAGTCACCTTATCTGCAAGTTTTGCAAGCTCCGCAGTCAAAGTTCCGAAACCCGTTCCGATTTCAAGAATTCCATACCCCTCACCTGCAAGACCATATTCGGCAATTCTCGGGCAAACCGAAGGATTTATAAGAAAGTTCTGTCCAAGACCTTTTGAGAATGTGAAACCGTATTTTTCTAAAAGTTCCTTTACTACACTTATATTTGTAAGATTTTTCATATTTGGTATCCTTATTATTTATTTTTTTTGTATTGCAAAATCCGCTGAAATTATATATAATTAGACTATAAAGCGTATCTATAATAACCGGCTGATAAAGTCAACTATATCCGCCGAACGGCGATTCAAAAGTTTTACTCAATTTTTTTCAAAAAATTGCGGTTTCCAAAGGCAGAGCCTTGGTCGCTCGACGCAACGAGCGAAACGCTTATGCCTTAGAAGAGTCTTTTTCTTTGATTCTTTCTTTTTTACGATAGAAAAAAGAAAGAATGTAGAATTTTTATCATAGAAGGAAATATAATCCATTTTGTAAACTTATTTTGGTAATATCCACAATTATCCAAATAAAGAAAATTAGTAACCTAGTTTTGATAAAAATATGATTAATAGATATGCCCTATAGACAACGCCACGCCACACAACCTGCAAGCTTTACATATAACTTATAATTTACGGAGGAAATCATGAAAAGACGTGACAAAACAAACTATTACCTCGACATTGCTGAAACTGTTCTAGAACGCAGCACATGTTTAAGACGCAATTTTGGTGCAATAATAGTAAAAAATGACCAGATAATCTCAACGGGCTATAACGGTGCTCCAAGGGGACGCATGAACTGTTCTGATGCTGGGCAGTGCAGCCGTGACTCAATGGATATACCAAAAGGTCAGAGATATGAACTTTGCAGAGCTGTACACGCAGAGGCAAATGCAATAATTTCAGCCTCAAGAGCTGAATTGATAGGTTCTGATATTTACCTTGCCTGCCATGATGCAAAAAACGGTGAGATTGACGGATACATTGAACCGTGCATGATGTGTAAAAGATATATCATAAACGCTGGTATTTCGAGAGTTATTGTCAGAATTACTCATGATGAATATAAAATCATCGCTGTTGACAGCTGGATTGATAACGACGAGTCTATTATTCACGAGGGGTACTAATATTTATACATATATTATACCACCTTTCCCATCCATAGTCAAAATAATTTGCAATATTTAACACTAATTTAAACAAAAAATGATTTTTCTTAGATTTTCATACAATGTAATTAATCTTCATATCGTCATTTGGACAAAATTAACTAACCCCGCCGAACGGTGATGTAAAATTTTTACATCGCCATTCAGCGGGGTTAGTCAATTCTTACTTATGTTATACTATTAATCACCAAATGAAATCCCAAGATTTCTTGCAGTTTTAACAAGCTGTTCATCATCTGAAACAAACTTTGTTTTGCCAGCAATATCTTCAAGCTTATTTGATGTAATCTTTCCGCCAATCTTCGCAACCGTTCTGCCATACTTACCCTGAGAAATAAGCTTTGCAGCATGAACGCCAAACTGGGTTGCCAGAATTCTGTCATAAGCGCTAGGGCTTCCGCCTCTTAGCATATGCCCTGGAACACAAACTCTTGCTTCAAGTCCGGTTTTTCCTTGAATCTGTGCAGCAATACTATTTGTTGCAGTAACAATTCCAGCATCAAGTCTGCGTTTAGCTCTTTCCTTTTTCTTGAGCTTTGCCTCCTCAACATCAAAAGCACCTTCAGCGACAGCAACAATCGAAAAGTTCTTGCCATGATCATTTCTCTTAACAACCGATTCACAAACCTTATCAATGTTAAATGGAATTTCTGGAATAAGAATAATATCTGCACCACCAGCAATACCTGCATTAAGTGTAAGCCAACCCGCCTTGTTTCCCATGATTTCACAAAGGAGTATTCTTGAATGACTGTTTGCAGTCGTGTGAAGTCTGTCAATCGCATCAGTTGCAATATCAACTGCTGTATGGAAACCGAATGTAACGTCAGTTCCGAAAATATCATTATCTATTGTTTTAGGCAAACCTATAACATTCAAGCCCTGACTTGCCAGAAGATGACTTGTTTTATGAGTACCATTTCCCCCCAAAGTCAATAAACAGTCAAGCTTCTGTTTTTTATAAGTTTCCTTCATGCTTTTAACCTTGTCCACATTGTCTTCACCGATAACCCGCATCATTTTGAAAGGCTGACGTTTTGTTCCAAGAATAGTACCGCCTCTTGTCAAAATTCCGGAAAACTCCTCTGGGCGCATATCTCTGCAAAGATTATTTATAAGACCATAATAACCATTTGAAATTCCGACAATTTCAACATTATCCTCGCCCATCATTTCATAACACGCCTTAGCAACTCCTCTGATAGTTGCATTAAGTCCTGGACAATCTCCTCCGCTTGTCAGAATACCTATTCTTCTTCTCATACTCACTTAACCTTCCCTTCATTTTATTTTAAGATAAACATCTGTTTTGTATTTTCATAGATTTTACATAGATTTAATTTGTTCAATATCAATTAAGTTGATATTCTTATTATACCAATTTTTATTCAAACTGTCAATAACCGTAAATATATATTCACAAAGAACGTCGATTTAAACCGCCCTGCAAATTGTTAACAGTTTGTTCATAAAAAATACACACTTTATTTACATCTTCAATGCTATTTTGTGATATAATAAGATTATCTAAATTTTCAGAACGGGGATTACTATGATTACTTATATAAGCAAAAAACTTACAGACCTTCTTTGCAGTAAATCAATAATTGACGCAGACAAAGCAGAAATATATCAGTATGGCTATGAAGTTTTTATTTCAGGGATACTGGGATTTATTATTGCAACAGTTATTGGACTAGTAAGCGGGAATTTTATTGAATCTTTAATTTTCCTGGCTTTTTTCGTGCCATTAAGGCAACTTTGTGGCGGATATCATGCCGACGGCTATTTAAAATGCAATATTGTTTTTACAAGCATTTTCATTTTAATACTACTTGGAGCGTGTTTTATCCCCAAAAGTTTCACAATCTATATTGCTATATTCTGCACAATCTCAACACTTATCACCATGTATATTCTTGCTCCAATAGAAAATACTAATAAACCACTTGACGATGAACAAATTCGTTTAAATCGTAAAAAGTGCCTTATTATAACACCATTGCTGTCAATAATTTCAATAGCTGCCTCATTCTTCAATGCAGGTTACTCGATAACTGCCTCTTTAACACTTCTTTCAGTTGCAGTTCTGATGATTATCACAAAATTCTCTAAAACAGCATAGTAATAAGTAATTGCTTAAAGTATAGGTTTTCTACTTAACACTTTCTAATGACTATATATTGCTCCGCCAACTAAACATTGCCGTCAATATTTGTCAATGTTTAATTGGTGGAGCAATAATACATTTTTTTAGTTCAACACTCGTTTTATTATTATATTTTTAAAACAAAATCTGCCAAAATCCTTATAATATAGTTAAATTCTACATTTAACGTAAAAAGTATTGAAAATCTTTTTGCAATATGTTAAAATGTACATAGAATGTAACAGAAAGGAGATTGGTTTATGAACAATGATAAACTCGGTGTTCCTGAAATTGAAACATTATTTTCAAATAAACTTTCTGCAAGTGAAATATATAATAAAATACTTGATAATTTGACAGACGGAGTATGTATTTTTGAAGTTCGTGATACAATTCACGCTCTTTATGTTAACGAACAGTATTATAAAGCAATCGGTTATAACAAACATGATAACTGTGAAAAGATCCTTTCAGATGTCACTGCAGCACTTTTTAAAAGTGATACTGAAAAAATCATGGAAAAGGCAGCTGAATGTCAAAAAAGCGGCGGTCAGTTCAAGTATATTGCAAAGGGATATAACTCTGATAATAGAATTCACTGGTATCAGATAAAAGCAATCTGTGTTGATTTTATACAGTCTGATTATCCGGTTTTTCTTGCGCTTATTTCTGATATTTCAAAACAGAAAATGCTTGAGCATCATCTCGCTGTTGATAAAGCACGTTACAGAATTTTTGAAGAAACAACAGAATCTATTCTTTTTGACTATAACGTATTTGATGATGTAATGAACTTTTCACATAATCAATCAGGAGTAATCAGAAGATGGTCTATAACTGACTATAAAAATGCACCTTCGGTGGTTCATCCTAGTGATCGTGAAAAATTCAATAAAGCTCTTTTAAGTGCTTGCTGCAAGCCTATAAAAGGTGAATTGGAATATCGAACCCACATTATAGATTCAGAAAAATCTCTATGGTGCAGAACCTATTACAGTAGTATCGCAGATGAGTCGGGAGCAGTTACAAACGTTCTAGGAAGAATAAAAAATATTGATCATGAAATTACTAAGAGAAACGATATACTAAAAAAAGCGGAGTGTGATCCGCTTACAGGTGTTTATAACCGCCTTACTGCAAAACAAAAAATTGAGAAACGTCTTAGTAAATCTTTTGAAATAGCTTATTTTGCTGTTATAGATATAGATAATTTCAAGAAATTTAACGATATTTATGGTCATATGTTTGGCGATAATGTTCTTATTACAGTTTCTAACAAATTGAAGTTGCTTTTCCCTAATGGAGTTGTAAGTAGATTTGGTGGAGATGAATTTATTATTTATACTGATAAAGATAATAAAGATGAGGTTTATGACAAACTTAAAAAGCTTTCTGATGAAACCTATTGTATAAAAAATAATCAGAAAGTTCCTATAACATTTAGTATTGGCGTTGCAGCCTCAATCCATAAAATCAGCTACACAGAATTTCTTTCTGAAGCCGACAAAATAATGTATGATGTTAAAAAGAACGGAAAGGACAGCACTATAATTCGTAATATTGACATAAAGGATGATTTTGATGAATGAAAAGCTATT
>JAVBRC010000096.1:0-6191 GCA_031548405.1 Oscillospiraceae bacterium
GGCACTTCATTTCCCTGATATGGGGAAAAAGTTTCTTTACAAGCGTTCGGCATTTCGTTATTTTCAAGATTCAGAATTCAAAAAAATAAATTGTAATTTTAGAGTTTTAAAATATAGTCGTTCAAAAGATGAAATATTAGAGGAAGTTAGTACAAAAACTAGAAAAACCAAAGAAGTAAAGTAAGACGAAGTAAAACAAAAAGATTAATATGGTTATTATGTTCAAATATTATAAGAAAAATTAGCTTGTAGTAAAAATACAGGCTATTTTTTTATAAGCTATTGACAAATCAATAATAATATGGTATCATATGAACAAATAAACATATGTAGAGGTGTTAGAGTATGGAAAATGAAAAATGTGAGTACCTATGTGTCCATGAAAAAGTAGTTGAAAAGGTTATAAACAATATGCCAAAAGAAGAAAAGCTTTATGACCTTGCAGAACTTTTTAAAATGTTTGGTGATTCGACTAGAATAAAAATTCTGTATGCACTTTTTGAATCGGAGCTTTGTGTATGCGATATAGCACAATTATTGAATGTTAGTCAGACAGCTGTGTCGCACCAGCTCAGAGTATTAAAAACTAATAAGTTGGTGAAATATCGTAAGGAAGGAAAAAATTCTTTTTATTCTTTGGCTGATAACCATGTTTGTAGTATTATAAATCAGGGAATGGAGCATATAAATGAATAATGGCATATTGTAAAATTAACTCAAAATTTTATTTAAAATGTACGATTATATGAGCTTTGATTAAGGAGGAATATTATGAAAAGATTTTACAAATTCGAGGATCTTGATTGTGCCAACTGTGCGGCAAAAATGGAAGCTGCAATAAATAAGATTGAGGGAGTTGAAAAGGCTACTGTCAGCTTCATAACTCAGAAATTAACACTTGAAGCAGACGAATTGCGATTAGATGAAATTTTGAAAAAAGCTGCAAAGATTTGTAAAAAAATCGAACCTGACTGTAAAATAATTTTTTAAATAGCTGTAAATTTATTTGTAAGGGAGAAAAAAATGACTTCAAAACAAAAAAAAGTGCTTATAAGAATAATTATCAGTTTTGTTGCTTTGGTAATTGCATCGTTTATTCCAGTTAAAGGTAACGTCCAATTCCTTATATTTTTAGTTCCATATCTGATAATCGGATATGATATTATTTGGAAGGCTATAAGGAATATCTTAAATGCTCAGGTTCTTGACGAAAACTTTCTTATGACAATTGCAACAATCGGTGCATTTGCACTTGGTGATTATAAAGAGGCTAGTGCAGTGATGCTTTTCTTTCAGGTGGGGGAGTTATTTGAAAGCATTGCAGTTGGAAAATCAAGAAAATCTATTTCTTCGCTTATGGACATTCATCCTGACTATGCAAATGTTGAAGTTGATGGCGAAATTACACAGGTTGATCCAGATGAAGTTTCTATTGGTGATATAATTATAATTAAAGCTGGGGAGAAGGTTCCTCTTGATGGTGTGATTATTGAGGGAGTAACAACCGTCGATACTTCTGCTCTTACAGGTGAATCAATTCCAAGAGATTTGATAGTGGGCGATGATATTATAAGTGGATGTATAAATTTAAATGGACTTATAAAAGTCAGGGTTTCCAGAAAATTTGGTGAATCGACAGTTTCAAAAATACTTAATCTCGTAGAAAATGCAAGCAGCAAGAAGGCAAAGGCTGAGAATTTTATCACTAAATTTGCTAGAATTTATACGCCTTGTGTTGTAACCTGCGCAGTACTACTTGCTATTATTCCATCCCTCATTACGGGTGAATGGTCTGAATGGATTAATCGTGCTTTAATATTTCTGGTAATATCATGTCCTTGTGCATTGGTTATTTCTGTACCGCTTAGTTTTTTCGGAGGTATTGGCGGTGCCTCAAAATGCGGAATACTTATAAAGGGCGGCAATTATCTTGAGGCGCTGGCTAAGACTGAAATTGTGGTATTTGACAAAACAGGGACGCTTACCAAGGGGATATTTAAGGTTACAGCAGTAAAGGCACAAAAAATTTCAGACGAAAAACTTATAGAACTAGCAGCTCATGTAGAAGCTTATTCTAATCATCCGATTTCCCGTTCAATCAGAGATGCCTTTAATGGAGAAATTCAAAAGGATAAGATTTCAAACGTTAAGGAATTGTCGGGCAGGGGAGTTACAGCTGTTATTGATGGCAAAAGCGTATTTGCTGGAAGCAGTAAGCTTATGGATGAAATTGAAGTCAGCTATACTCCAAGCGAACACTTTGGAACGATAATTCACGTTGCGGTAGACAAAACTTATGTTGGTTATATTGTAATTTCTGATGAGATAAAAACTGATTCTGCGGAAACTATTAAGGCATTGAAAAATGCTGGAATAAGTAAAACCGTTATGTTAACTGGTGATGCAAAAACGGTAGGAGAATTAGTAGCTAAAAGCCTAGGGCTTGATGAGGTTTATACCGAGCTATTACCTGATGGCAAGGTTGAAATTGTTGAAAAACTTCTTTTAGAAAAATCTGAAAAAGGCAGACTTGTTTTTGTTGGCGATGGAATCAATGATGCACCAGTTCTTTCGAGAGCTGATATTGGAATTGCAATGGGTGGTATCGGTTCAGATGCAGCAATTGAAGCGGCAGATATCGTTTTAATGGATGATAAACCAATTAAGATTGCAACAGCAATTGATATTTCTAAAAGAACACTTTCGATTGTTCACCAAAATATTATTTTTGCGCTTTCTGTTAAGATAGTGGTACTTATTTTAGGCGCTTTAGGGCTTGCTAATATGTGGGCAGCTGTTTTTGCAGATGTTGGAGTGTCAGTTATTGCTATAATTAATGCAATGAGAGCTTTGAAAATAAAGAACTGAGAACTCGTGAGGTGTTCGAGGGTTAGTCAATTTGCTGGAGATAGTTGACTAACCGACACGCTAGCAAGCAATAATGAAAATTCTTCTCAGTTTTTTGAATTGGAGATAAAAACAAGACTGTTGCACTAATATTAAAGTGCAACAGTCTTGTTTTTAACTATATTCTCGTAACAGTGTTTCTTATTTTAATAAGAAGAACGGATAATAACAGTATCCATTACAGTTATGCTTACAGCATTTGTTACAACAGCGGTGGCAATAACATAAATAAGAGTTGACACAGTTACTTGAAACAATAGAAGACGAAAAGCCATTTGGAGATAGGGTATACTTTAGATATGATTTGTTGCGTATAATATGATAAATCATATTATTTTGAAACTGAGAAAGTAATTGTAACTATTTCATCAGGATCAATTTCATCGTTGAAAGTTACGGATAAGATATTGCTACCATCAACAATAGCCTCAATATCATGCACTGTACCAAGACTAGAGGAAACGTTAATATCACTATTATAGGTTAAATTACTGTCAAGAGGATCAGCGACTACAGCGTTATGAAGACTGATACCATCAGAAGTATTAGTGATTGTCAGAGTATAAGTTAAATCACCGTCAACCCATAATTCCTTATCTGCTGTTTTTACAATGGTCGGAGTACTCTCCGTAACAGCAGTATAAACATTTTCAGAGTCCTGCTGAGGAATAACAATAGTACCGTCAGGGTCATAAGAAGAATTCAGACTCGCATTATTGAGAATTAAAAAATCAGCCATATTAGTACAATCTAAACTGTGATTTCAGAATAATACAGTTTAGATATACCTCCAATCCAAAATAAAATTTTATTTTAACGTCCTTATTTATATTATGTATTTCAAGTCGGAAATGTTACGAAAAATCTGCCAGAGCATCCTGCGTACAATATTTAATCAGTATTTCCTTAAAAGAATTAAGGCAAGGACACATAAATCGATTAGACAAGCTTTATTGATGATGAAATTGACAGCTTATGCAAAATTGATATGTTTGAGATATATTTGTTTTGTGTATTTCTCCAATTTTTATTTTAAGATGTTTAAATTATTCTGAAACTTTTGACTTTTATAACGCTTTATGTTATAATTTGTAGTATCTTGTTTTTTAATTAAGACTATAAGTTTATAGAAGATATAATTAAATTATTTCCTGAATAAACATCTTAAGGTAACACTGTATAATCTTTCTTTGTGCAGTATTGCCATGAATAATTTTATGCATAATTTGGAGGTTATCAATATGGGAGAAGTTTCTAAAAATGGAACTAAAATTACTATTCTTGGCGCTGGTAATGTAGGTGCATCAATCGCTTACACTTTCGCAGTTGCTGGCACTTGTTCAGAGGTTGTACTTGTTGATATTAACAGAGATAAGGCACAGGGTGAGGCAATGGACATACGTCAGGGCCTTTCTTTTTGTCATCCAGTAGATATTTACGATGGTGACTTTGAAGATGCAGCAGGATCTGATATTGTAATCGTTACAATCGGTCGTGCTAGAAAGCCTGGCGAAACAAGAATTGATCTAGTAAGATCAAATGTTGAAATTATCAAGTCAGTTATGCCTGGCGTTGCAAAGGTTGCTCCGGATGCTATATACATAGTTGTAAGCAATCCTGTTGATATTCTGACTTATGCTATTTTAAAGTGTACAGACCTTTCACCAACTCAGGTTATCGGTTCTGGTACAATGCTTGACACTTCACGTCTGCGTTCACTACTTGCTGACCACGTTAACCTAAGCCCACAGAGCGTTCATGCTTATGTATTTGGTGAACACGGTGACACTTCTATGATTCCATGGTCACTAACAGCTATCGCTGGTATGCAGATGGAAGAATATTGCTGCAATATTTGCGATGAGCATAACAGCTGTAATAAAAGTGAGCTTTATGCAATGGAAGATGATGTTCGTACAGCAGGCGCAGAGGTTATCAAGAGAAAGGGTGCAACATATTATGCGATTGCACTTTCTGTAAATAAAATCTGTGATGTTATTCTTCGTGATGCAAGAGCAGTTCTGACTGTTTCAGCACTTATAAATAACAGATATGGTATTGATGATGTTTGTCTGAGCCTTCCATATGTTATAGGTGGACACGGAATAGAGCGTGAGCTTACTCCTGTACTTCTTCCAGAGGAACTTGAAAAGCTTCAGGCAAGTGCAAGTTCACTAAAGGAAATTATTGCTGGTATTGATTTCGACTAAACTTCAAATGCTTAGCCGTTTTATGATATTAAATAATATAATATTGAAAGGATGTTTTTGCAAATGAATTATGCAGAAGAATCACTGAAAAAACACTATGAATGGAATGGTAAAATAGAAGTTATCTGTCGTTCACCATTGGACACAAGAGATGACCTTTCTCTAGCTTATACTCCTGGTGTAGCAGAACCATGTCTTGAAATCCAGAAGGATGTTGATAAGAGCTATGAGCTTACACGTCGTTCAAATCTAGTTGCAGTTGTAACAGACGGAACTGCTGTTCTTGGTCTTGGCGATATCGGTCCTGAAGCAGGTATGCCTGTTATGGAAGGTAAATGTGCTTTGTTCAAGGCATTTGGCGATGTTGATGCAATTCCACTTTGTATTCGTTCAAAGGAAGTTGATGATATCGTTAACACAGTTAGACTTCTTGCAGGTTCATTCGGTGGTGTTAATCTTGAAGATATTTCAGCTCCAAGATGCTTTGAAATCGAAAGAAAGCTCAAGGAATGCTGCGATATTCCAATCTTCCATGATGACCAGCACGGTACTGCAGTTGTAACTCTTGCTGCTATGCTTAATGCACTTAAGCTAACTGGTAAGAAAATTGATGAAATCAAGGTTGTTACAAGTGGCGCAGGCGCTGCAGGTATTGCAATTATAAAGCTACTTATTTCAATGGGTCTTAAGGACGTAGTTCTTTGCGACAGAATGGGTGCTATCTATAAGGGACGTGAAGGTCTTAACCCTGAAAAGAATGAAATGGCTGAAATTACTAACCTACAGATGAGAAAAGGTACACTTGCTGAAGTTATTCAGGGTGCTGACGTTTTCATCGGTGTTTCTTCACCAGGTTGTGTAACTCCAGAAATGGTTAAGAGCATGGCTCCAAACCCAATTCTATTCCCAATGGCTAACCCAACTCCAGAAATCATGCCTGACCTTGCTAAGGAGGCTGGTGCTGCAGTTGTTGGTACAGGAAGAAGTGACTTCCCTAACCAGATTAACAATGTACTTGCATTCCCAGGTATCTTCAAGGGTGCTCTTGGCGTTCGTGCAAGCGACATAAACGAT
>JAVBRC010000193.1:0-4127 GCA_031548405.1 Oscillospiraceae bacterium
TGTTGCAACAGTCTGTAATATTTCATGGTCATGTGAAGCCATAAGAACAACGCTCTTAAAGTTAACAAGTCCGTTATTAACTGCTGTGATACTCTCAAGGTCAAGATGGTTTGTAGGACGGTCAAGAACAAGCACGTTAGAACCGAAAAGCATCATTCTTGAGAACATACAACGAACCTTTTCACCACCAGAAAGAACATTAACCTTCTTGAAAACGTCGTCACCTGAGAAAAGCATTCTGCCTAAAAAGCCTCTGAGATATGTGTCAGTTTCATCAGATGAGTACTGACGCATCCAGTCAATAATAGAAAGCTCACTACCTTCAAAAAAGCTGTTATTATCAACAGGCAGGTAAGATGTTGACGTTGAAACACCCCACTTGAAAGTACCCTCGTCAGGCTGTTCTTCTTCCATAAGAATCTTGAAAAGCATTGTTATTGCCTGCTCGCTTTCACCAATAAAAGCAACCTTATCTGTTCTGCCAAGTGAGAAGCTGACATTATTCAAAATCTTTTCGCCATCAACTGTTTTTGAAATACCGTCAACTGTAAGAACTTCCTTACCAAGCTCTCTTTCAGGGGAAAAACCGATAAATGGATACTTTCTGCTTGAAGCCGGCATATCCTCAACAGCCAGATTATCAAGCATTTTTCTTCTTGAAGTAGCCTGCTTAGACTTAGACTTATTAGCAGAAAATCGTTCGATAAATGCCTTTAATTCCTTGATTTTTTCTTCTGCCTTCTTGTTCTGCTGTTTTATCATTCTCTGCATCATCTGGCTTGACTCATACCAGAATTCATAGTTACCAACGTACATTTTAATTTTTGAATAATCAATATCAACAATATGAGTACAAACGTTATTCAAGAAATGTCTGTCATGAGATACTACAAGAACAGTACCAAAATATTCTGAAAGAAAATCTTCCAGCCATTTAACTGCATCAATATCAAGATGGTTTGTAGGCTCATCAAGTAGAATAATATCAGGATTTCCGAAAAGTGCCTGTGCAAGAAGCACCTTAACCTTTTCATTACCTGAAAGTGTTGACATCTGTGAATAAAGTAATTCCTCTGAAATGCCTAAGCCCTGAAGAAGCTTTGAAGCATCTGATTCTGCCTCCCAGCCGTTTAGCTCTGCAAACTCACCTTCAAGCTCTGATGCTAATACACCATCTTCCTCAGTGAAGTCTTCCTTAGCGTAAAGCTCATCCTTCTGCTTCATTATCTCATAAAGACGCTCATTGCCCATAATAACGGTATCAAGGACTGTGTATTCTTCATAAGCAAAGTGATCCTGCTTTAATACTGAAAGTCGAACGCCCTTTGGAATTATAACGTCACCGGTTGTAGAATCAAGTTCTCCACATAAAATGCGAAGAAATGTTGATTTTCCAGCACCGTTTGCACCGATAATACCGTAGCAATTACCGCCTGTAAATTTAAGGTCAACATCCTTGAAAAGTGTTGAGCCACCAAATTGCATACTCATATTTGAAACTGTAATCATTTATTTATATTTCCTCTCTGATTTCCATAATATTCTTCTTATTATAGCATATAGCTGAATTTATAGCAAGTCAATTTATGTTTCTTTCTGCGACAAACGCATGATTGTAAGTTCTCACAAAAAGTGACGTTTGGCGAGGAAAGTTAACTAACAGCACGCGTAGCGAAGCGAAAATAGTTTAGGTCAACCCTTTAAAAAGGGTGGACCTAAACTATGCGCCGTTCGGCGGATATAGTCAACTTCGCCCGACGGATGTCGCATGGATGCAACGTCACGTTGCCCCTTTTTAAAGGGTTGACCTAAACTATGCGACATTCGTCGGGGTTAGTCAACTATCGCCGTTTGAAATGGTGCTAAAGGAATTCCGTTTCTACCAAAAACCTTAACTTCCATATAATTTGTCCATGCATACCTTGCATGCTTTGGAGATTTAACTTCATCAGCAAATATAAAGATTTTATCCCCGTTCACCTTTGCCACTGCCTTATAAAACTGCTTATCTGTACCAGCAATTTCAAAGCCCACAGCCTCTCCCCTTACATCAAAACCGTTCTCAGCATGATTAAACAGCAATTCCATACCACCATCACGATAAGTATAGGAGCTATAAAGTGGGCCGAACGCATCAACGCTTTTGTCACCATACGCATGATAAAGAACCTGTAAACAAAGTCTTTCACCAACTGGCTTTTTATTTTTAGGGTGTATATCCCCATATTCACCATGCTCGGTTATAATAGCAATACCAGTATTTTTTACTGTTTTATAAACTCTCATTTGTGCCTCGCGGATTTTGCACCAATTTTTTCTGTCCACATCATCTTTATACATAAACATCGGTAACTGAACCATCATAAACGGTAACTCTTCATCATTCCAGTCATAACGCCAGTTTGCGATAAGACGTGACAAAAGTGTATAGTAGCTGTCAGGTTTATGATCGTCCGATTCGCCCTGATAATAAAGAAACCCTTTAATCGTATAAGGTTTGATTCTTGAAATCATAGTTTCATGAAGACCACAAATTCTAAATGGATTTTTAACACCCATAGGCCCCGGCCATAAATTTTTTCCGCATATTTTCTGCACATCGTCCCAGCTTATATCAGGATTTTCCGCATAGCATTTTTGAGACTTTATGAACCATTCCTGATCATATCTGCAATATTCATCATATTCAGCTATCATCTGCTCAGTGGTCTTTCCGTCTGTTGCCTCGTCGTAATCCTTAATATACGATGAAATCTCATCAACTCCGCCAAGAAATTCACGGCTCATCCAAGCAGAAGCAGAAGTTCCACCCCAGTTACAGCCGATTATCCCTACTGTAACACCGAGCTTTTTTGAAAGCATCTGAGCAAAATAAAATCCAACTGCCGACCAATTTTCAGATGATTTTGTTCCAGCTGTCTGCCACGAACTATTCTCTTCAGCCTTAAAAAAATCATCATCAATTATACTTTGCTTTGGCGTATAATAAAATCTGACATTTGAACTTTCATCAAGATTTTCAAGAACTTCCTTACCATGAATTTCATTTTGAAGTTCAAACTCCATGTTAGACTGTCCGCCAGCAAACCATACTTCACCAACCATTACATTCTCAAAAGAAATCTTTTCATTATCCCCTTCAATTTGCAAAACAAAAGGGCCTCCTGCAAGCATTGGTGGAAGAATTGCATTCCATTCGCCGTTATTAATTTCAGTCTCAACGCTGATATTATTCATAGATACTCTTATATTCTTATTATCAGTTTTACCGAATATATTTATATTTTTTTCACGTTGTAAAACCATGTTATTGCTAAATACCGCTGCTGTTTTTAACATATATAATTCCTTTCTTAGAAAAGTCAGTTTAACTTCCCTGACGAACGTCGCATAGTTTAGGTCAACCCCTTTTAAAGGGGCAACATGACGTTGCATCCAATCGCCGTTCGGCGGGGAGAGTTAACTTGCGGCACATTAGCGAAGCGACATCAAAAGTTTACTCAATTTTTTCAAAAATTGCGGTTTCCAAAGGCAGAGCCTTGGTCGCTCCGCAGAGCGAAATCTTATAGCCTTAGAAGAACATTTTTTCTTTGGTTCTTTCTATTTTGCGATAGAAAAAAGAAAGAACTAGAACTCGTTAAGGGTTTGAGGGTTAGTTAAGTTGCTAGGCTTAGTTATTATGAAGTTTTCGGAACGTCGGGGACGCCGTTCCCTATAAAATTACGCTCTTAGGGTTATTAAAATCGCTGGATTTAGACTTTCTGACATCTAGATTTAATCAACTCGCAAGATTCAGTTACTTAGGGTTCTTTTTTTACTTGTAAAAAAGAACCGTCTTGTCGCCTATGGGCGACAATTCACAAGAAAAAGACGCTTTTAAGGCTGTAAGATTTCGCTCTGCGGAGCGACCAAGGCTCTGCCTTTGGAAACCGCAACCCTTTAAAAAGGGTTGACCTAAACTATTTTCGCTTCGCTATGCATGATGTTATTGCTCCACCAATTAAACATTGACAAATATTGATGGCAATGTTTAGTTGGCGGAGCAATAGTTAACTTTCCCCGACAAAAGTCGCTTTGGTGCAACGACACGCTGCTTTTTGAAAAAAATCGAGTAAACTTTTGGTGTC
>JAVBRC010000136.1:0-12469 GCA_031548405.1 Oscillospiraceae bacterium
GCAAAAGAGAAAGAACCAAAGAAAAAATGCTCTTCTAAGGCTGTAAGATTTCGCTCTGCGGAGCGACCAAGGCTCCGCCTTTGGATACCGCAATTTTTGAAAAAATTGAGTAAACTTTTAATTCGCCGTTCGGCGGGGTTATTAAACTTCTCCACCACGCTGCTTTGCAGCCGTAAGAGTGTTCTTCATGAGCATAGCAATAGTCATCGGACCAACACCACCAGGTACTGGCGTAATATGAGAAGCCTTCTTTTCTACGTTTACAAAATCAACGTCACCACAAAGCTTGCCATCATCAAGACGGTTCATACCAACGTCAATAACTATAGCACCCTCCTTAACCATATCTTCAGTAACGAAGTTCGCAATACCAACAGCAGCAACCAAAATGTCAGCACCACGACATACTTCAGCAAGGTTCTGAGTTCTTGAATGACAAATAGTAACCGTACCATTTTTATGTAGCAACAGCATAGACATTGGCTTGCCGACAATATTACTGCGTCCGATTACAACGCATGACTTACCAGAGATATCAACACCAGTACTAGCAATAAGCTCCATTACACCAGCAGGAGTGCAAGGAAGAAACGCATAATCGCCAATCATAATCTTTCCGACATTAGATGGGTGAAAAGCATCAACATCTTTTTCAGGTAGAATTGCATTAATAATTGAATTTTCATCAATATGCTTAGGAAGTGGAAGCTGACAAAGAATACCATCAACCTTTGCATCGTTATTCAGCTTTCCAACAAGCTCTAATAGTTCTTCCTGAGTTGTTTCAGCAGGCAGGGCATATTCAAAAGAATTAAACCCAACCTCCTCACAAGCCTTTTTCTTTGAGTTAACATAAACTCTTGAAGCAGGATTGTCACCAACAATAACAACAGCAAGCCCAGGCTTAACACCCTTTTCAATTAGAGCTGCTGTTTCCTCACGAACTTCATTTTTAACTTTTAAAGAAACTTCCTTACCGTTTATAAGCTTAGCCATAATTATAATTCCTCCGATTTATTTTCAGCTTGATTGTCAGTATCCCCAGACGATTTTTCTGCACACTCATCATCGTCATTTTCAACTTCATCATCGCCATCTTCTTCATTATTAAATATAACATCATTTGCAACAGTTTTTTTGCCACCCGCACGCTCTTCTGATTCACGAATTAACGCCTTAGATTCTTCTGTATCTACATATAGTACATATTCATCGCCCAAACGCTTAACCTTACTACCAAAAATAATAAGCATTAAAACAGAAGCCACAACGCAAATAATTGCAAGCACCTGTGAAACTCTCAAAGTTCCAATCATAAGACTGTCTGTACGAAGTCCCTCAATAACCGAACGTTCTATGCCATACCATGCAAGATACATCAAGAAAATCTGTCCGTCAAACTTTCTTATTTTTTTCGCAAAGATAGCCAGTAAAGCGAAACCGAGTAAACACCATATTGATTCATATAGGAAACAAGGATGTACAGGAACATCGGACTTCATAGCAATTAAGTCTGCTGGGGAACTCATATTACTGTTAACAGAAATTATCCAATCACGAATTTTTCCGCTGGACATACCAAAAAGACCGTTAGTATTGTATCCAAACGCTTCCTGATTGGTAAAATTCCCCCAACGACCGATTCCCTGCCCAAGCAGGAAGCCTATCGAAACGACATCAAATAGTGGTAACAGCTTAATTTTTCTAAGTCTTGCAACCAACCCACCAACTAAAAGAGCACCGATAAGCCCGCCATAAATAGCAAGTCCACCGTTTCTGATATTAAACATATCCTTCCAGTTGCCTGCGTAATTATCCCATTCCATAATTACATAATAAGCTCTAGCACCAACAAGTGCACCAATTATACCAGCTATTACAGCATCAATTGCTCTGTCAGGATCAACACCGTATTTTTTCATTTGTGAAAAACAGTAAATCATAGCAAGGAGCATACCAAATGTAATTAAAAGTCCATACCACTTAATTTCAAGTCCAAAAAGTGTAAAAGCCGTTTCATTAATATTAATGTCAATACCAAGCTTCGGGAATATAACTTGATTTTCTTTAAGTTCACTAATAGCAGTCATAATCAAATCACCCCTACTTAATAACTGAAATAGTCATATTGCTTGTATCAAAACGATTGCAAATTGTTTTCTGCACATCGTCACTAGTCATTTCTGAAAGAACCTTAATTGAGTCAAAAGGGCCAACATTAGACATAAACGCAGAAATAAGACTACCAGCAACCGCTTCAGGGTTGTTACTTTCTCTGACAGCATAACCATAGACAGATTTTTTTATACTATTATAAAGCTGTAAATCAAGACCTTCAACCTTAACACGCTCAATTTCTTCAGCAATATACTGCATAACTCTTTCAGGCTCAGAAGACTCACCACTAAAAATAAGAGTAAAGAATCCGTCACCACTAAATACTTCAAAACCAAAAGTAGAATTAATAAGATCCTCATCAACCAAAGCCTTGTATAAAGGAGATGAAGGGTCAGAGATAACATTTCCAGCGATTGTACATTCAACATCGGCTTTAAGTCTGGCATATCCAGTTTCTGGCCTGCACTTTATACCAATATTGAATATAGGCATACCAACAGGCAAATGCTCAAACTTTTCTTTTTCGAGTACTTCGTAAGGTTCGTCAGGACAAATAGTTTCAAGCTGTTGATTATCACAAGGTTTAAGCAATCTGTCAGCGATTTCGAGTACTTCTTCAGTTTTAACATTACCAGCGATAACGAGAACCATATTGTGAAGATTATAGAAAGTGTTGTAGCACTTATAAAGTAGTTCAGCATCAATTTTTGCAATACTTTCAATAGTTCCAGCGATATCAATTCTAACAGGGTGATTATGATACATACCCTGAAGCATATTGAAAAGAACCTTCCAAGAAGGATTATCGTTACACATTTTTATTTCCTGACCGATAATCCCCTGTTCTTTGTCAACAGTTTCCTGAGTAAAATAAGGATTCTGAACAAAGTCGAGTAAAATTTCCAAAGATTCCTTATAGTTGTCAGAGCAGTTAAAAAGATAACAAGTTCTGTCAAAAGAGGTGTAGGCGTTTGCGTTAGCACCCGTTTTTGCGTAAAGCTCAAAAGCGTCGCAATCTTCATTTTCAAAAAGCTTATGTTCAAGGAAATGAGCAATACCCTCTGGAACGGTAGTAAACTCCTTGTCCGACTGAGTTTTAAAGCAAGTGTTTATAGAACCATATTTAGTACCGAAAAGAGCTTCAGTAGTACTAAATCCTTCCATTTCACTTACATAAATATCAAGACCAGAAGGATGCTTAATATAATTACATTTGTCACCAGTCAACGCACATTCAATTTTCTGTATTTCCATATTATTCACCTCTCATAACATAAACAGTATCAAGCTTAAATGACTTTGCCACTTCTATGATACGTTCTTTAGTAACAGCTGAAATGCTTTGAGCCTCTTGTTCAGGTAGTTTAGTTTCGCCATAAGCATAGCAATTAAAATACCAGTTAACATAAGAAGATGTCGTATCCCCAACACTTTTCAAGGAGTTTAAGATACTAAGCACAGAATTTTTCATATCCTCGTCTGAGAAGTTACCATTTTTAATTTCCTCAAGCTGATTAAGAATTTCCTTTTCAGTTTTCTGAATATTTTCTTCTTCAACACCGCAATCAACGAGGAGTGTTTTTTTCAGATGGCTGTAACGAGAAGCGCAGTAATAACAAAGACTCTGTTTTTCTCTGACATTAACAAAAAGCTTTGAAAAAGGAGTTGCACCGAAAATAGTATTCATAAGTTTAAGGGCGTCAAGGTCATCGCTGTCGCATTTTAACGCCATAACCATTTTGCACTGATTTACGTCCAGCTTTTCATCAGCCCTGCAAACTTCATTTTTAAGTGGGCTTGGATTTTTCAATTGAATTTCCTTCGGAGTTCTTTCAATGGCCGAGAACGCATCAGAAATCATTTTTTCAGCAGTAACATTTTCTTCTGGCCCAACAAAATATATTTCAACCTGAGCAGTTCTGAGCAAGTTTTTATAAGCCTCAAAAGCTGACTGTGGAGTAACTGCTTCAGCAGTTTCCTTTGTACCATAAGAGGAATGTGCAGCATTTTCATTTTTATAAGCAGACTTCTGAGCCTGCATTAGAGCATAACCTCTTTTATTATTAATTTCTGCTTCAATTGAGTCTAACAAATCTTTTTTTCTGAAGTCAAAAGGTTCTGCTGCAAATTCAGTCATACCGGTTTCAGGGTTTTGGCATATATTAGGTGAGAACAGACAATCAAGAAGTATAGCGAGTACTTCGGAGTTAATATCCTCACCTTCAAGAGCGTACTTACTGCAAATGGAGCTTACACCGATACCCAGCTTCTGACTATCCGACGCCTTAGAAATATCAATGCTAATGTTTGCGCCATAAAGCGAGTTAAGCTTTGCAGTTATTTCGCTAATGTTTTTATATTTGCTATTAGAAGAGCCAAGAATTCCGACAGCCATTGCATTTTCAGATGCAGTATCCTTTTCAAGGCCTGTCAATAGAACAACTTGAACTCTCTGTGTTTTAAATTTAGGATCTATAATAGTAGTGTAGCCAATACCATTGGCAATGGTTTTTCTCAAATATTCAGCCATAATTTATCTCCCTTCGGTTTATGCGGATAACCGCTTTAATATTATACCACATAGTTAGAATAAATTCCATATATTTTCAAAAAATTAAATATGCAGTTCGGCGGGTAGAGTTAACTAACCGCACGCATAGCGAAGCGACATTAGTTTAGGTCAACCCTTTTTAAAGGGTTGCAGGGTCAAGGGACGGAGTCCTTGTCGCTCCGCAGAGCGAAATCTTACAGCCTTCAAAGAGCCTTTTTCTTTGGTTCTTTCTTTTTTGCAATAGAAAAAAGAAAGAACGTAGAACTCGTTAAGTGTTTGATGGTTAGTTAAGTTGCTAGGGTTAGTTGTTCTGCAGTTTTCGGAACGTCGAGGACGCCGTTCCCTACGAGCTTTAGCTCTGCGTGCGGTTAGTTAACTTCGCCCGCCGAACGGCGATTGGATGCAACGTCACGTTGCCCCTTTAAAAAGGGTTGACCTAAACTATGCGCCGTTCGGCGGGGTAGTTAAACTTTCCCCGCCGAACGGCGATTGCACATTAAAAAACAGTTACCTCAGCCTTTTTATAAAACGAATAAATAATCGCCTCACGAACAGGCTTTGTTTCAATCTTCTCCAAAGTCTTTTTATAAAGCCCAAGCTGTGACGCATACCTCTGCGATAACTCACTAATATCCGAAACTCTGTCAGTCTTATAATCAACTAAAACCAAATAATCCTCAAATTCAAGAACCATGTCAATGATACCATTTAGCATACCCGAAGTGTTTTTATATTCTTCACCAAATTCGCCATCAATATCTAAATCATCTATAGCCGCCAGAAACTTCTTTTCCCTGTGAATTTTATTGCACTCCTTCATTCGCCCATAAAGACCAGAATTCAAAAACGCATTAATGTCATCTTGCTTTATAACGTCCTTTTGCTTTTTTGTAAGGTATCCTGTTTCAAAAAGCCTTTCCAGCTCCGCATCAAAAGAAACCTCCAACGCATTAAAGTCTGTAAACTGTAAAAATGTATGCAATGCCGTACCCCTTTCTGCTGGGGTAAGCCCCTTGGATTCTCTCGCAAACTCCGGACGTTTTAGCGGTGCTTCAAAATCGGAATCAGAATCGGACTTGGAAATGTCTGAAACTGAAAGCTTTGAAGTAAGTGCAGAGAGAGAAAGGTCATACTTGAAATTAAACATTTCATCAAGCTGTCTTATCATCAGAGGATCAGGTTCTTTTCTTTCATCAGAAATTGCCTTTATATCTTCTGTTTCTTCTGGTATTTCACAAATCTCATATTCAATTTCAAAATCAAAATCATAACGGAAGCTTTCATAAATTCCAAAACGCTCTCTGAGCTTTGCAGATTTAGAATGTGAAATAAGACACATCAAAATCCAATCCGCCATTGAAGAAACCGACGCTACAAGTGACGGAGTTATCCCCTTTTGCTCATAAATCGTATTGGCAAGCTCCTTTGCCTTTTTCTCACACTTTTCATCACAATTCATAGTAATAAAAAGACGTTCCTTAGCTCGGGTCATGGCAACATATAAAAGACGCATTTCTTCACTGATATCACTTAACCCGTTTTGTATATTTATAACCTCATAAGGTAATGTAGAATATTTTTCAAACTTTTCGGGGTTTTGCATTTTAAAACCAATTCCCATTTCGTATGAAAACTGAAAAGGCTTAGTGCGATCCATTCTATTAAATTTAGTACCCGTTCCCACTATAAATACAAACGGAAATTCAAGTCCTTTTGACTTGTGCATACTCTTTATTGAAACAGCATTTTGTGAACCCATTAAACTATTCGCCATTTCAAAATCACCGTCTGACTCCATTATATTATCAATATATCTGATAAAGCCAGACAGTCCACCATCTGAATTTTTTTCGTAGTTACCCACATATTCGAGCATCATTCTAAGGTTTGCTTTTTTCTTTTCTGCATCGCCATAAAGCTGCATAACCGACAGAAAATCTGTACTGTCATAGATTTTTCTGATAAGCTCCTGTAATGTGCAAGCACTGACATAAAGCCTTAGCTCAGTGATAATACTATGAAGGAAAGTAGCTTTAGTGAGGATATCACCATCGAAAATAGGGGTGTCACCGTTTAACCCAATCCCCTTACACAGATTACTGTAGATGTGAGCTTTTTTATCAATCAGCCTGACTTGTACTGCCTCGTCAGGAGTAAACATAAACATTGGTGAAAGCATAACGGACATAAGCGGAGTGTCGAGCAAAGGGTTATCAGTAACTCTGAGAAGATTTATAAGAATTGAAGTTTCCCTTGCTTTTAAGTAACCCTTTTCAGCATTACTTTCAGCACTAATTCCAAGATTTTCGAGTTCATTAGCATAAAGAGTAATATTCTTGTTACCTCTCATAAGAATACAGAAATCCTTCATTTCACAAGGCCGTGAACCCTTTCCACCATCAATACTAACAGGTGTTTTGTCCTTTAGCATCTGTGAAATCCTATTAGCAACAGACTTAGCCTCAATATTTTCATCAGACTCATCGGACTTATCAAACAGCATAATAACAGGCTTACGCTCTGACTGGCAGAACTCTGCACCCTGATAAAGAAATTCCTCTTCATTATAATCAATATCACCAGCGTATTCTGTCATAATACAGCTAAAAATGTAATTCGAAAAATCAATAACTTCTTTAGAACTACGGAAATTTTTATTAAGCCTTATATATGAATTTTCATCTGTGCCATTTTGATAAGGAACAGAAGTGTTTAACGCATTAATAAAGTTATCAGGGTTTGCAAGTCTGAAACGGTAAATCGACTGCTTAACATCACCAACAAAGAAAAGATTACTGCCATAGCTTTCAGGAGTGCCACCCCTTGAAAGCAATCTGAAAATCATATCCTGACGGTTGTTAGAATCCTGAAATTCATCAATCATAATAAGCTCATAGAATTCAGAAAGTTCATTTGCCAAAGGTGTTTTTTCGATAGTTCCATCTTCTTTAACCTCAGCTAGAAGTCTGAGAGCAAGGCTTTCAGCATCGTCAAACCCAACAGCGTTTTTAACTTCCTTTTGTGCCATGAGTTCCTTCGAGAATGCTTTTAGAAACTCTGCAACAATGCTCATTATTTCGGAGTTTTTTTGAATATCTTCTTCCATATGTGAAAGAACAGACGCTTTATTTATAAGACTGCCGATAGACTCCTTGTATCTGTTACGGCAATCATAAGCCGAAGCCCTGATTGTTTCATCGTCAGTTTTTTTAGCACGAGGGAATGCTTTAAAAGTAATTTCAGTTAAACGAATTAAAAATTCTTCATAGTTTTTTTCTTTCAATGCATCAACTGCAAGTTTAAAGGCATTATTTTCAGAATTTATAATTTCACTAACCTTTTCATTATTAAGTAGGTCAGCATTTTTAACAGCATTATCAAAAGTTGCACTGCAAGAATTGACTTCATTTTGAAGAAACTTAGCATATTTGCTCTGATAAATACCGCTGTCATACTTTTGTTGTGCATCATCAAGCCATGCGTCAAAAAACGGTACAGACGAAACGCAATTATAAAGTTCATAAATCAACTTCTCAAGCAAAAAATCGCTACTGCCGCAGAAATTCTTTCTCAGAGCAATCATCTGTTCATTTTTTTGGCTATAAAAATAATCGGAGGTATTTTTATAAGCAGTCGCCTTCAAAATATCTTCTTCTGTTCCCTCAATAACTCTGAAGTTAGAAGAAAAGTTAAGCTGACTGATGTTACTTCTCAAAAGGTCAAGACAAAATGAGCTGATAGTTGAAATTGCCGCACAGCCGAGCATTGAGCTTTGTCTTGAAAGCCAGGCATCCTCAGGATTTTTTTCAAGCAGCAAAGAAAGAGAATTAGCCAGACGCTGTTTCATTTCAGCGGCAGCATCTTTAGTAAATGTAACGACAATCATTTTTTCAACAGGAGTTTGCTTTTCCTTATCAGAAATTATTCTTATTAGCCTTTCAACTAAAACGGAGGTTTTACCACTTCCAGCAGCTGCGGAAACAATAACGGAGCAGTCCCTCGCCTCGATTGCCATTTTCTGTTCGTTAGTCCATCTACTCATCATCTTCACCTCCAAGTATATCCATCATAATTTCTTCTGCATTTCCATCAGGACTGTGGTAATCCTTAATAGGTACATTTCCACATACTGACCAGTAATCGCAGTAATTACAAGGTACATTTGTACCCGAAACGTAAGGCTCTGCCTCAATCTTTCCGCTATAAAGTTCATCACACATTTGAAGAAGTATGTTATCTGTGTAATCTCTCAGATTTTCAAAATTCTTTTTAGTAAGACAAGATGAAGAACGCTTGTTGAGTTCAAGAAAGCCCTCACCACTATCGCCCTTTTTCAGCGATGCGGGGATAAAGATACCCTTAATATCCTTTTCCATAGCGTTCAGTACAGTTCGATCTTTCAGTACGACACCATTCATTTTATAATGTGATGCCAAGAAATCTTCAACAGATTTTTTATCATCTCTGTCACGTCCGCATCCAGCTCCACCAGAAGGCATATATAGAACTCCTGCTGGGTCATAGTCCTTAAACTTTCCATTTTTTCCGATAACGGAAAACATATAAATAAGCATCTGCATATTTATACCATATAGGAGGGATGAAACGGAAAATGTTTTAGCACCAGTCTTATAGTCAATAACTCTGAGATATTTTTTATTGTCAATTTCAAAAACATCAATTCTGTCAACAACACCACGCAAATAAATTTCAATTCCGTTATCTGCTTTTATAATAGGGTTGTTGTTACCCTCACTAACATCAAGTTCAAACGCCGCAGGTCTAAATTCAGACTGTCTTAATTCATCCTGAAGGTGCTTGACAAGTTCTTCTATATTTTCAGAAATACTATCAAGTGCAGCGGTTACAGCTGGAGTTTTCATGCTCTCTCCACCAATTGTTTCCTCAATAAATTCTTCACTGCACTGCTTAATAATAGCATTTATCTGTTCATGTCCAATACTGTCAAATTCCTCTTTAGTATCACAAGAACCAAGAATTCTTTCCAGACAGATATGAGTAAGGTTTCCCTCACCAATCCTGTCAACCATGCGTTTTTTTCTGACACGCAGTTTAAGTCCTGTATGACAGAAGTATTTAAAATGACAAGTATTGTATTCTTCAATCGCAGTAGCAGAGATGTTGAGCTTTTGAGTATAAAGCTTACGCATAAGTTCGCTGTCTTTTATTAAAAGTGTATTATCATGGCAAACACTTTCAAGGTATTCAATCTTTGCACTATAGTCCTGATTTTTATGCAGTGCCACTCTAAGACTTTCAGTTTCACAATTGCTCTCACTAAAGTGTTGTACCAGATTAATGTAAGCCGCTTTAGGGGTTGCTGAATATTCAATTATATTTTTCTTTTGTGCGAATTCAAGAATATTATTATCAAACATACCGGCTATCTGCTTTAAAACGGTAGCAGGATATCTATGCCCACCTGAATTATCTACAAGTGGGTAAGTCATATAAAGGCGGTTTGAAGCATGAGTAAGAGTTTTATAAACAATCAGCTTTTCATCAGCGATTAATTCTTCATTTTTTCTTGAAAGGTTAATGCCTGACTGTTCAAATAAAAGCCTGTCCTTTTCATTTAATATACCTGCCTGACTTATGTTTGGCGGAAAGAAGTTTTCATTCACTCCAACTACAAAGACAATTTTAGGGTTATCAGGTCTTGCTGTTTCTGCACAAGAAATTCTGACACCGTCAAGTGTTTGTGGTGGAACAGAATAATTAATCTGCCTTAGCATCATAATAAAGACTTCACTAAATTCTGAAAGTGTCATTTCTCCGCCAGTTTCAGCAATCATTTCAAGAATATCAATTAAAATTCCCCAGATACGCTTAAATTCCTTGGCAAGATAAATAAGTCCCTTTTCCTTAAACTCGTTTATAACACCGCCGACTTTTTTCTGAACCTCCATTTTTGTAATAAAATCAAAAATCTCAGCACAGATAACCTTGCTGTCCTGATTCTGGCACTTTTTCTTCAAAATAACGATTGGTTCAATGATTTCTTTCCTTGTCTGCTCTGCAAATGGGTGGCTTTGATTATCAAGTGTAAACGGTTCAAGCCACTTCTTTCCATCAATGTCCCATTCAAAGCAGTAATTTTCAAGGTCGGAAATTCGTTCTTGAGAAATTCCGTAAAAATGTGTTTTAGCATATCTGAAAAGCATTTCAGAAGAGAAGTTTTTTTCGGCAATCAGTTCAACAATACCTGAAATGTATTGCATAATTGAAGTATGCATTACACTTTTTTTAATGTCCATGCCAAAAGGTATCTCATATTTTTCAAAGGCAGCCTCAAAAATGTAAGTATATTCTGAGAGTTGGCGTGACATAACACAGATATCACTGTATTTGTACCCGTCCTCACGAACTAGACGTTTAATTTCAGTACAAACCCAATCAGCCTCTTCATATAGGTCGGCACATTCAGCAATTTTAATATTTTCAGACACACCAAAATGATTTCTAACCGGTCTGATAACGTTTTTATTGAGATGTGCCAAATCGTCACTATTATATTTAACTGGCTTGTCCAGTGTGGTTGTGTTAATTTCAGCACCATATTTTTTAGCAATCTGATAAAACTTTTTCCACGTACTTCTGACAGAATCAAAGACACCACTTTTATCGTCTGCAGGATTTTCAAGACGTAACGATACATAAACATCATCTGCCTGTGAAATAATAGCTTCAATAAGCTGATATTCATCTCCGGTATAGCTTTCAAATTCATCAAAAAAGACAACAGAATTTTTAAAAAATCCGTTCATCTCAGCGATTGCTGCTGCCTCGGAAATATTTGTCAAGCTGTCCCTTAAGCCAGCACTTTTGAGCATGCTATCATAGGTATAAAATATAAGTGAAAGTTCTGTAACCTTTTCTGATAGAGTAACATCTGCACCTGACATTTTTGCCACAAAATCATCTGCACTTATACCACTCTGTCTGAACTCAGTGATAATTTTAAGTGCATCACCAGTAAAATCAGATTTTGTTGCCTGTTTACCGAAAAACTGTAACTGTTTTTCATCATATAGCTTTGAAATTGTCTTTTTCATAAGAATAAGCTTGCTCATGTCATCAGCATATTCACCAGAACGGCTACCATACTTTTCAAAAATTTCTTTTGTAATAGTAGTAAAGCTAAGGGAAAGAATTTTATTGAAGTTTTTAGCCCCGAGCTTCTTATAAAGCTTTTTATCAGAATCGAAAGAAAATTGTTCTGGAACAATAACAATAATCTGTTTTTGCTGTTCAATGATAGAATTGATTTTTTCAGTAATCAGTGTGGATTTTCCAAATCCAGCACCACCAAGAATAAAATTTAGCAATATGATTTCCTCCTCTTTAATGGGTACGCAAATTGAACAAAAAAATTTTGGATAAATAAACTTAGAAAGTTAACTAACGGAAACGATAGCGAAGCGACACCAAAAGTTTACTCAATTTTATCAAAAATTGCGGTATCCAAAGGCAGAGCCTTGGTCGCTCCGCAGAGCGAAAGCAGCGTGACGCTGCACCCAATCGCCATTCGGCGGGGAGAGTTGACTAACCGCACGCAGTGCTAAAGCTCGTAGGGAACGGCGTCCTCGACGTTCCACAAATTCCAGTAAAATTAACCGCACGCAGAGCGAAGCGAAAATAGTTTAGGTCAACCCTTTTTAAAGGGTTGTGGTTTCCAAAGGCAAAGCCTTGGTCGCTCCGCAGAGCGAAATCTTACAGCCGTAGGGCGCATTTTTTCTAGTGAATTGTCGCCATAGCGACAAGAGGTATCTTTTTTGC
>JAVBRC010000118.1:0-5022 GCA_031548405.1 Oscillospiraceae bacterium
TTATATGAAAAAATTCAAAAAAATCTTTGCGGGCTTTTTATCACTTGCAACACTACTAACTTGTGTTCCATTTGCCACGGTTAGTGCTGAGGAAAATCCAGACCCATATAACTTTTCTGAATATAAGGTTGTTGAGGGCGAGCTTAAAATAGCTAAATGGGAAAGTATCAGGATTCCCGATTCGTTGGCTATTGAAATGATAAAAATAGAGAATGACAATCAAGATATTGTAAGTGTTGAACCATTTTTTTATGACTATTGTGCTTTGGGTCTAGAAGAAGGCACGGCAACAATTTCTATGTATTCACTTTATAATCAGACAAAATATGTTTGGCATGTTACAGTTGCTGGAGAATACCCAGGTATAGACAGAGAAAAGGAAATTGTAATTGTAGATAGTTCAAAAAATAGAAAAATAGTAACTGATTCAAATGTTCCGATTACTGCTACTGCTGCTGCTAATAAATATATTTCATTAAATCTAATGTATACTGATGATAAGTCAATATATGATGGTTTTGCTAGATGGACTTCTGAAGATGAAAGTGTTGCAACTGTTAGTAACAGAGGTTATGTTACTCCAAAGGGTAATGGTACAACAACTATAACTGCAAGGGTTGGTAACAACGTATTTAAATGCGAGGTTACTGTAACTAAGGTTATCGTTAACGGTGATGCAGATTATAACGGGAAAGTTAACCTTTATGATGTAATAAAAATTTCAAAACATCTTTTAAATACGACTGACAATAGCTTGAATGAAGATGAGTTTAAGGGTGCTGATGTCAATGGCGACGGCAAAGTTGATCTTTATGATGTGATTTATATTTGTAAGGGGCTTTTGCCAGGCGGTGAATTTGCATAATTTAAAAATAAAAGCGACTGAAGATTTTTCAGTCGCTTTTGCTATTATACTAATGTATTCCAATCTGACTTTGCTTAAATTCATTAACTCTTATATCATATGCATCCATCATTTCATTATAAAATGGAATATTATCCGATGGAATACCAGCTGATTCAAAGATTTTTTTTGTAAAAAGCGGATTGAGTATCAGCATAGGGCCAAGGAGTGCAGTGCCAAAGAAATTGTTCTTTACTATACCTTCAAATTTACTTTCAGGGTTCATTGTCATACCCTTAGTAACGTTTACAAAAGTGTCAACGCCTTCACCAGCGTATATCTTTGTGAAAGATGCTTTGAAGCCTACGATTTCAAGCTCTTTATAGTTTCCTATAATAAGTCCGCTTTCACGGTTCATATAATCCCTTGAAACGGTAAAGTCAAGTATGTTCATGCATGGTGTTGAAGAACTGTTTGAATCAGTTATGCTTTTACCGAAAATTTCATAAGAATTTCCAGTGGCAATAAAAACTGTTCCGTTATTAATTAATTCGATAATTCTGTCTTTATAAGGTAGTAGTCGTTCCATTGCTCTGATTTGATTGTTTTCTGTCATTGGCCCAAAATAAATAAGCTTTACTTCTTCGTTTACAAAGGCTGGAACGTCATTTAGTGCAGTTTCTACATAATCGTCTGTACAATTTTTGAGAAAACGTGCGTTTCCTGTGTCGCCGAAAAGGTTACATATCTCTGGATATAATATTTCAACTGTTTTCATTGTTATCTCCGTTCTTCAGTTGTTTTAGCTGTGATTTAATGCTGTTGAGTGATTCTACATTGAAAAGATCGTACATAATCATAATCTTGTCCACCTTTTCTGGCTTCAAAAACTTTACCGTTTCCTTTTCATCTGTGCAGGTGAAAATCTTATCCCTGTCAATCCCAGCAAGGAGAAGTCTTACTATATAGTCAGACGCTCTTTTACCTCCGACTATTATCTGTTCAACTCCGTTGCCTTTTAAAAATTCAAAGTCGGTTTCGTAAATCCATGCTATATTTTCAGAAGTACGCTTTGAGTCGTAAAGATCCTCTAAAATCATTATTACTGCTTTTTTTCCAGATTCACGTCTTATAAAGTCACAAACACCTGAACACGCAACGGGGTTTTGCCCCTTGGCAAGAGAAATTATTACTTCTTTGCCACACGCTTCAAAGCTTTCGTATCTTGAGCTTACAATATTCATACTATTTAAAGAATCGGAAATTTGCTTTTCAGTTAGTCCGAATTCACGGCAGAATGCAGCAGCTGCGGTTACATTATAATAGTCTGTAATACGATTATTGAGAAGTCGGTATTTTTCTTCCTTTTCATCATGAACGATTACTGCGGAACCATTTTCAATGGACTTCATATCGTAATTGATTTCAGGTGAAGAAAATCCGCATTGTGGGCATACTGCACGTCCGATATGGTTATAGTGACGGAAGCTGAAATCAAGTCTTGTTCCACATTCAGGGCAATCTGAAATGTCACATATAATATTATCTTCTGTAAGGCTTTCATCTTCTAGCCTTGATATGCCAAAATATGCTCTTTCGTTCTTTAATGCAAGACGGCCGCTTATCAGGTCGTCACCATTAAGAATAAGCTTTGTCTTTTCAGGAATATTTTCATCAAGTATGCGGAAAATAAACTCTGGGTGTGCGTTTCTCTTAAGCGAGTCACGCTGAAGGTTGGTGCAGACAAGCCAGTCAGGTCTGATGTATGGCAGAAGTCTTGGAGCGCTACGCTCGTCCATCTCGAAAAGTGCTGTGTTCTTTTTGAATTTTCCCGAAAGGGTGCAGTTATCAAGTAGTATAGATGCAATGCCTGTATCAACATTTCCGCCAAAGCTGTTTGTCATAAGGTCATAGCCGTTCTTTGAAAGTATTTCTCCGACAAGGTTTGAAACAGTGGTTTTACCGTTTGTCCCTGTTACTGCAATAACTGTGTCAGGCATTTCAAAATATCTTAGAAGCTTAGGATAGAAAATAAGTGCAATTTCTCCAGGTAGGTTGGTTGCGTTTCTACGCATAAGACGCATGAGCTTGATTATAAGCTTAGTACCTAAAACTGTAATATAAAATTTAATTGGTTTTTTCATAGTATCGTCCTTAATTTTTAAGTTTTTATCTTTTATAATAATGATATCATTACTTTATTAAAATGTCAACATTTTACGACTTGATTTTCTTTTTACATTATATATAGTATAAGAGAACTTTTTGAAAATCGTATTTTATAATGCTTTGTATATATTCTGCACTGTAAATAAAGGCTGTATACAAAAAATCCTCTTTGTGAGTTTTTCTAAAATTATAACCGACGAATGTCGATTGGGTGCAGCGTCACGCTGCTTTCGCTCGTTGCGACGAGCGACCAAGGCTCTGCCTTTGGAAACTGCAATTTTTAAAAAAATTGAGTAAACTTTTGATGTCGCTTCGCTATGCGTGCCAGTCAGTTAACTAAATAAGGCTATTGACAAAATTGCTTAACTATTATATAATACATATTAAAATACGGTATATCGTCTACCGTAAATGACGATACCACTATTAGTGGATGATGGAGAGTGACATGGATTCTGACGGGAGTCAATATATTTATTTGGTATTGCTGATTGTATTTACCCTATTAAAGTGTTTTTACGCTGCTTGTGAGTATGCGGACATCGAAATTAATGATTCGAAAATGAAGGCAGCTGCTGAAAAAGATGAGAAATATCGTAAATTAGTAAAGATGCTTGAAAGGCCAAGTAGGCTTATTATAACATTTTCTACAGCGAGAACAATTTTTAATATCTTGATTGCGGTTCTTGCGGTTATTTTTGTTTCGCATGATGCTAATGGTTTGAAGGGCGTTCTTTTATCAGTTGCCACAGTTGTTTGTGTATCTGTTATTTTAACTGCTCTGACTGAAATTCTACCCAAAAAGTTGATTGGCAAAAACGTTGAGGACTTTGCGGTTAAAACAACTGTGCCTGTTAAAATTTTAATAGCTATGATGGCACCGTTTAGTGCTTTGAGCTACGGAGTTGCGGCAATCTTTTGTTTTATTTTCAGAGTGCCATTGAATTCGGGAAAAGACGTCGTTACTGAAGAAGAAATACTTATGATGGTTGATGCCGGAAATGAAACTGGTGTCATTGAACAAAGTCAGCGTGAAATGATAAATAATATTTTTGAATTCGGAGATTCAGTTGTTTCAGAAGTTATGACGCATAGAAAAGATCTCTGTGCTGTTAATATTGATTCTAAAATAGGTGATATTGTTTATCTTGCGATTAATGAGGGGTATTCGAGAATTCCTGTTTATAATGAAACCGTTGATAATATCGTTGGCGTTATTAATGTAAAGGACTTGCTTTGCCTTGTAGGCTGTGAACATTCTGAGGATTTTACTGTTACTCAGTTTATGAGAAAGGCTATGTATGTTCCTGAAACTTGTAAGTGTGCTGATGCTTTTGAGGAAATGACAAAAACTAAGTCCCAGGTTGCAATCGTCGTTGATGAGTATGGCGGAACGGCAGGTATGGTGACTATGGAAGACCTGCTTGAAGAAATCGTTGGAAATATTCAAGATGAATATGATGATGAAAAGGCGGAGATTGTGAAGATTTCTGATGGAGTGTATACGATTTCGGGTGATACTAATCCTGAAGATGTTGAAGCGGTTTTAGGGATAACATTACCTGAGGATCATAATTATGACACGATGAGTGCTTTTGTTGTGGATTTGCTGGGCCGTATTCCTGATGAGGATGAAGCACCTTCTGTTCAATATGGTGATACGGAGTTTATTGTTTTGCTGACAGAGGATAATTGGATTTCAAAGATAAAGGCGGTTTGTCAGAAGTAGTAGAGCAGTTTAACTGCCCCGCCGAACGGCTCAGTTTATTAAGCGGCAACCCAAGCGAAGCGAGGGAAGTTTAGGTCAACCCTTTTTAAAGGGGTAACGTGACGTTGCATCCATGCGCCATTCGGCGGGCAAAGTTAACTAACCCCGCCGAACGGCGAATTAAAAGTTTACTCAATTTTTTCAAAAATTGCGGTATCCAAAGGCGGAGCCTTGGTCGCTCCGCAGAGCGAAATCTTACAGCCTTAGAAGAGCATTTTTTCTTTGGTTCTTTCTCTTTTGC
>JAVBRC010000158.1:0-4914 GCA_031548405.1 Oscillospiraceae bacterium
CAGGGTCAAGGGACGGAGTCCTTGTCGCTCCGCAGAGCGAAATCATATAGCCGTAGGGCGCTCTGCAAAGGGGATGAATTTCAAAACAGTCCAGTGGACTGTTTTGAAAGAGGGGAAAGCTCTGCAAGAGAGAGCTTCCCCTTGTACGCCACGCAAGTTCTACTTGCCTTTCAAATTATTTGAAACGTCAGAACAACTAACAAGCAAGTCTAAAACTAAACCTAATAATCAGAAAAACTTAATCTGGCAAGTCAACTAACCCTCAAACACTTCACGATTTCTATGTTCTTTCTTTTTTCTATCGCAAAATAGAAAGAACCAAAGAAAAAATGCTCTTCTAAGGCTGTACGATTTCGACCGTTGCGACGGTCGACAAGGACTCCCTCCCGAGACCCGGCGATTTTTTGAAAAAAATCGAGTAAAACTTTTAATATTGCTTCGCTATCGTGTCGGTTAGTTAACTCACAAGATTTCGCTCTGCGGAGCGACCAAGGCTCTGCCTTTGGATACCGCAATTTTTGAAAAAATTGAGTAAACTTTTGATGTCGCTTCGCTTTGCGTTCAGTTAGTCAACTCTCTTCGACAACGTCATAGCAAAATTTTCGACTTATGTATATTTTAACCAGAACTGCTCAATAATATCCCTGAAAACATAACAAGGAGGCATCTTGCACGATGAATATTTCAGACATCAAAATTAGAAAAACTATCACTGAGGGAAGACTCAGAGCAATCGTTTCAATTACCCTCGAGGAAACTCTCGCAGTCCATGATATCAAAATTGTACAGGGCGATGAACGGCTTTTTGTGGCAATGCCAAGCCGTAAGGACGATAACGGGGTATTTCGTGATATCGTTCACCCAATTTCACCAGACGCAAGAAAGAAAATTGAATCTGAAATCCTTGACGCTTATAGCCGTCATCTCGCAGTTTCCGAAGTAGAGGCACAAGCAGTTTAAAATTTGTAACAGTTTGACTGAACGTTCTATCTTGACGTTCAGTCAATTTTTTATGTTGTTATTTCTCTAAAAGATATCTTGCTTTTAAAACTCCAATCTGAGTTTTGGCATCTGTTATTTCACCATTCATTACCATTTCAACAGCCTTATCAAGTGGAATTCTCTCCACGTCAAGAAACTCATCATCGTCAAGATTTTGTGCTGAAAGTTCAAGCTCTTGAGCAAGATAAATGTGAATTACTTCACTTACATAGGCAGGAGTTGGAACGATTTCTCCGAGATATTCATACTTGTTACAAATGTAACCAGTTTCCTCCAAAAGCTCACGCTTTCCGCATTCATAATGTTCTTCGCCAGCTTCACGCTTTCCCGCTGGAATTTCAAGCATAGCCTTGTGATGAGGATATCTGTATTGCCTTACCATAAGAATTTCATTGTTTTCAGTAATCGGTACTACCGTAACCCCGCCAGAGTGATGCACAACATCACGCTGAACCTCTTTGCCGTTTTCAAGTAAAGCAGTATCTTTTGTTACATCAAAAATTCTGCCCTTGTATATACATTCACTATTGACTGTTTTTTCTTCTAAATGCATTGGTTTTCCTCCATTGCAATATTTACAACATTGCTTATTTTTCTATATGATTGTTTTTGATTTTTTGTTCATAGTATTTTTGGATTTTAAGCGGCTCAGTACATTCATAATCATAATAATGTACAAATCCACCTACGTTTTTATTTTTTCTTGTTACAAACAAGTAAACTCCAAGCAGAAGAATTCCGCTTATAGTTATGATACCGCCTTCTTTAAGCCCGACAGTTTTATAACGGAACTCAATTTTATTTTCGCCAGCCTCAGCCTTTACAGCCATAAAGCCATAGCTTACCTTTTCAACTTCAACTGGTTTCCCGTTTATATAAGCAGTCCAGCCATCATCGTATGGAACACTGAAAAATACAAGCTTTGAATTTTCGAGTGTGATTTCAGCATCAAATCCGTCAGAATCATAAATAAAGCTTGAACAGGTTTCCTCAGCACGTTCTTCACAGTCTTCAATATAAGTAGTGTCATTCAGACCGACAGATTCTTCAACAGGCAGACTTTCTATTATATCTTCATACTTCTTTTCTTGTTCAACGTCAAGAACTAACGCTCTCATAAGAATGCGTTCTTTTGTCTGGTCAGTATACTTGTCCGCCAGCTCGTCAGTAATGCAATAATCGTAAGTGAATCCCATAGGAAGATAGTATTTGTTTTCGTATACATAAAATCCGTTTTGTTCTTCAAGGTATTGAAAACCAGGAAGATCAATTTTATAGGTATAAGTTTCCTTCTTGTCTGAATATACTTTATCAAAGTAATACTTAACTGAGAAAAGTCCTCTTAAAGTATGCTTTTCGAGTGGTGCTCTTGAGGCAACATCACGTTGAACACCTATTTCAGAATAAAATTCCATAATACTTCCTGGTACAATGCTCTGGAACGCTCTCATTGATGAGAGTCCCCAGAACATAGGGTAGTTGTCGTAGTTTTCAGATATGTCTACACGGTAAAATTGATTTTCTTCAACTTCAAGGCTTAGATTTTCACTGCCCTTTAAACCGTTGTTGACGAATATCTCACCGTAAGTGCCTAGCATAGCACCAAAATAAACCACAGCACCCGTACACACTACGCATGAAACAAATGTGGCTATCAAAGCCTTTTTCATATATGGCTTGCCAACTCGTCTTGATTTGTCAATCTGCCAGAGTAAAATAAGTCCTGCGACACAGATTGCAATCGTCAGACAGAAATAAATTCGATAGTTTGATAAATGCAGCCATGTAACATTGCCGTCGTCGTCCTTTTTAGGTAACAGTGAAATTAATGAGAATGCTGCAAGCATTGTAAGGCAGATTTTTATTCCACCCTTAAAATCAACTGAACGGTCATCAAAAGCTTGTGCAGTCATAACAGCCATGATTAGTATTGGCATATAGTACCATCTTGCATAGTATGAGCTGTTGAATGTATAGAACATACTGTTTAAAACCGGAATAAATGCACAGATTATGCAGACGATAATAAGTCTTTTAGTCCAGTGCTGTTTTCTTGATTTAGAAAAGGCGATAACACCAGCCATAGAGAACATTGGAAGGTATCCGCCGATTGATGCCCACTTTGCATTATCAGTACTGAAAAGATTAGGTCTTGCAGGAACGTCAGGAATCATAAAGAAACTTTGAATAATTCTTGGTATTCTTGTTTTGTCACTGTAAGCAACAAGATTAAGACCATAAAGTCGCTCGTTTATACGATAGTTTCCGAGAATAGCCAGTGCGGACGGAACGAGCATAACACAGGCAATCATAACGCCGATTACGGCTTCAATAGCAAGCGAGAAAAACTTTTTCCAGGTTATATTAAAGTCAGGAGATTTAAGTCTTACAAGAAGATAAATAATAAGGAAAACTACTTGTCCTGTGAAGAAGAAGTAATTTATAATTCCCATAAGAGCAACAGAGAGTGCGAAAACGCCACGTCTGTTATTATTGACACGTTCTTCCATTGTTATGAGCATAAGAGGGAAGAAGGCGGTTACATCATGAAAATGATTAAAGAAAATGTTGAACAGTTGAAACCCTGAAAAAGCATAAAGCATACCACCGATTAAAGCAGCGTTTTTATTTCTGACAAAGCGTCTTATATATGCATAGGCAGTCATAGACGCAACTCCGCATTTCATTGCGAGGAGTATTGGCATTGAAAACGTCACAAGAAATTGTGGAAGGGGAATTGTCAGCCAGAAGAACGGGCTTCCGAGGAGATAAAACGAGTAAGAGCCTATAAAGTTTGCACCAAGGTCAGTACCCCAGTCCCAGCCGACGCCACCATTCTTTATGAATTCATGGGCATGGTTATAAAATACAATTTGCTGGGAATTATAATCGCCATAGTATATAAAATATCCATTGTTATAAATAATGAGTGGGGTTAATACAATTAATAGTGCACAGAAGCCAAGTAAAAATGCTAATAAGTATTTTTCTTTATTATTTTTCGCCAGTGGTGACATGGTTTTTAATGATTTAAATGGTTTCAACAGTTAATTTCCTTCCTTTTTGTAACTATTTTTTATATTTTGAATATAATAATATCAGGGGATAATCTTGAAAGGTAATACAGTAAGATTATGCGGTGTTTTAAAGGTCAACGATGTTCGTCATTATTCCGTTATGGAAAAATTCTATTATTCCAAAGGAAGGCTTTTTGCCGTCCCTCGGGCAGGAAGTACTACCTGGGTTCATGATATGAAGTCCATCTTCATAGGAAGAAAAACGTTCGTGAGTGTGACCGTAAAGAACTACGTTAGCCCCTTTTTTTCTTGCCGATTCTTTGAGTTGGTCAAGAGAGTATTTAACATTATATTTATGACCATGAACTGCAAATATATTTAACCCTTCAATCGGACTAAAAAACATTTCGCTTTCACTGAAGCTTGCGAGGTCGCAATTGCCCTTAATATGTATTATCTGTTTATCAGGATATTTTGTGGCAATGAGGTCAAGTTCTCTTTCTCCATCACCCAGATGAATGTAATAATCAGCGTGAAAGCCCGAAAAAATTTTTTCTAGTGAAGAAAAGTTATTGTGAGAATCGGACATAACAATTATTTTCATAATTTATGCTCCTTTTGTTCAAAACTTGGTTATATATAAAAAAATTATATCATAAATATAGAATAATTACAATGGTTTTTCTACTGTTTTGAGTAAAGAAACAGTAAATATTTTTTGAGGTGTATTACTTATGGAAAAAATCGATCCTTCAAAGGCTGATGGGCTTTTAAACGCAGTGAGCAAAAAGCTTAACATACCGCCAAGTGAATTAAAAAGCCAGCTTGAGGCAGGTAAATTTGATGCTGCACTTAACAATATGAGCAAAGGTGATGCGGCAAAATTCAATCAGAT
>JAVBRC010000062.1:0-2624 GCA_031548405.1 Oscillospiraceae bacterium
TATTAATTGAATATCACCATATATTTTTCAAGTATAAAGACAGGATTATATGATTTTTTAGTCTGTCTTAACCCTTCTATTCCTAAATCCTCTTCACGATTTACATACTTAAAATCGCAAGCAGCATATTTTACAAATTCATTATTAATTGCCGGATAAAGACCATCAACAGATGCATCAGCTTTTTCAATATGAACACAAAATGTATCACTATTAAGCGGCTCACCTATTGTGAAAGCCTTTACCTTCCCATCAATTGTAATAACTCCACCCTTTAATTCAAGTTCTTTAAAGTAAGTAAAATAAGTATGAATTGCGAACTGCTCCACAACGCTTGAGCTATCGTCATATCCCATTTTATCGTTATAACTAACAGCACTCAGTTCAATACATTCATCAAAAAATTCTTCAGACATAGGGTGAAATTCCCAATTGTAATTATTTATTTTTGCTAAGTGATTTCTTTTCTTATGAAACTTTTTCCCCTTAAGATTAATAAGGTCATCAGCTAAATAAATATAATCTCCGCTATCTTCAGATTTTTTTATTTGTATGCTATCACCGTAAATATCCTCTAGTGTTTTAACACCACGTTCTGTAACACCAGTAATTACAGCAGCTTTTCCACAATTTTCGGCATATTCTCTCAAAGAGTCAAAAAGCTCCCTATAGTCCCCACTACCAGCGGGAAAGCAGAAATAAGTATTTTTATCATCCTCAGCCTTGATAATATAGAAATCCTTATATCGTGAAATAGTTGAATTGCTAAGTCTACGCCAAGCCATATTATTGGCAAAGCTGTATTCACATCCCATAAAATCTGACTTTTTTAATAAATCATTAATCCATTGTTTGTCACTAATATCTATCTGACGAAATTCAAGCATTTATATCACCTTTGAAATTTCTTCCATTATCTTTTCTGAGATTATTTCCATGGAAAGCGGATTCTTCCCATCACTACACTCTATAACCGTCCATCCAAGCTTATTTGCAGCGTAAAGAGCTGATTTACGGCATGAAGCAAGATAGCTTACATGAGCCTCATGTATATCCTTTCTCGATTCATCTCCATTATACCGTTTAGAAAGCAGTTTTTGGGAAATCCCAATTGGCATATCAAGAAAAATAACCTTGTCCGCATAAGGCAAGCCAAGCTTTTCATGTTCATAATCATAAAGCCATTGGAGATATTCATCATACTGTTTTTCGTCAAGCTTTACCATCTGATGAATTGCATTCGAGCTGACATATCTGGCAGCAAGAATAACTTCACCTGCATTATAATTATTTTTCCAATACTTCATAAAGCTTGCGTATCTGTCAACAGCATAAAAGCTAGATGCTGCATAGGCATTTATATCATCTGGGTTACCAGAAAATTCACCATCGAGATACATTTTAACCAGTGCCGACGAAGGACTATTATAATCAGGAAAGCTTATAGAATTAACAACACTTCCACTTTGAATAAGTCGATTCACCGCAATATCAAGCTGAGTTGACTTACCGCTTCCGTCTAGTCCGTCTATTACAATTAATTTACCTTTGTTCATCAATCTCAGCCTTTATTCTTTCAAATTCTTGTCTTACTTCAGTTATTTTTCCACAAGTCATTTTTCCCTCTGCACACACGCCCTTACAGCATGATGCACCTGCGTTCCCAAACAATGAAGGTGCCGCCTTATAGCAAAGCTTATACATTTCAATTGCAAGCGCCTTTATTTCCCATTGTGCTCTGTTACAGCATCTGAGTTTAAAGAAATTAATAAGACTTCTTGCATTCATAGTAACAACCATTTTTGTTTCGCAAGCATTTGGCAAAACAAATCTTGCATCTTCAATTGCTTTTTTCTCTGCTTTTGATTTCGCAGGTTTTTCGTTTAATCCCTGCGACAAAAATTCAGTAAAATATTTCTCACTAAGCTTGTCCGCAATTTCATTATAAGCGCTATACGAATCCTCCATAGATTTCTGATATAGCTCATTTATTTTTTCATCCTGAGAAATTGCTGGTGGAGTTATATAAACAAAATTATTTTTTTTCACATATCTCTGGCTCTGAACTGAAAAAGAAGCGTGTCTATGCCTTGTAATCTGTGCAAGCAGGGTACGGGAAACTCCCTCAATTCCAAAGGTAAAGCTAACGTGTTCAATTGGGCTTTCGTGTCCAATATCTGAAAGCATCTTCACAAATGAATTAGTTTTTTCATCATCAAGTCCGTCCATAATATTTTCACAGCTTGAATCAGAATAGCAAAGCTTTGCAGCTGCTGCAACGATTTTTTCAGGCTGAGGTGTATATTCAATTAAAGTTACGTTCAATTTCAACATCCTAACAATTATAATTATTCCTTATAATTATACCATTTTCATGCTAACTCGTCAACCGTTTAACACTCTCATTTTATAAAAATGTATTTATTTTTTAGTATTATAAAAAGGAAATATACAAAATATTACAGTAAAATTGATATAAATGGAATATTAAAAATTGCTATTTCGGCGGTTATAGTTTACTAACCGCACGCAAAGCGAAGCGAAAATAGTTTAGTTCAACCCTTTTTTAAGGGTTGCGGTTTCCAAAGCAGTGCCTTGGTCGCTTCGCAGAGCGAAATCTTACG
>JAVBRC010000013.1:0-3681 GCA_031548405.1 Oscillospiraceae bacterium
AAACCATTTCTTTCAAGAAATCTAAAAAAATAATAAAGGAGCAAACTATGTCAGTATTACAAAACCTCATAGTAAAATTTAATAACAAGAAAAACTCGGAGCTTTATGTAAGAATTATCAAGGAATTGCAGTCAGCTGAAAAAATCTGGGTTGCTTTTTCGCCAGTTTCAAATAATTATTACCTTGGAAATGAAAATGGAAAGGCAGCAGCGTATCTGTTTTCAGAAAAGGATTATTTTGATATTTTTTATGTTCATGAAAAACAGAAAGGCTATGAAACACAGGCTATTGAAAATTCTGCACAATATCGAATGGCATTTTTTGCAGACCTTTACAGAAGCGGATTTGAAACATTAGTTATTGACAATGGACAAACATATCTTAAAATTGATCTTTTTGATATTATTAAAAAGCCACAGCTTCAGAACCAGAACAAAGATATTCATCATATAATTAACCCTTCACTTATGAGAACGTCTTGTTGGTTTATGCAGGAGGATGCAAAAAAACCCGCAAATGAGGATATGCTAACGCTTGTCTTTACAGAAATTTTTAAGGGTGAATATATAGTTCCAGCTAATACAAGTGCGCTTAAAATTGATGGTGTACAGTCTGGTGAAATTAAACTTGGAAAAGATAGCGAGGTTTCTTTTCCTGTTCTTCAAAATAGTGAGGGAAAGAAATTTTATCCGTTTTTCACTGACTGGAACGAATTGAGAAAGTATGACACTGAATTGAAATTTAATGCGCTTGCTTCTACTTTTAAAGATTTACAGAAGTTTGCTGGCAAGGCTGATGGTATCGTAATTAACCCTTATGGTCTTAATATTGTTTTAACAGATGAAATGCTCAATGATATAAAAAATGCTTCTAAAAATGCTGAGAAAAATAATTCGGAAGTTATGGTAGGGGAGCCTAAGGAATATCCAGTCAGAATGGTTAAGGCGATGTCGGAATATTTTGAAACTAATTCTGAAGTAAAATCAGCATATCTGAAATTAATGTCTAAGGATGGAAATAAGAGTTATCTCGTTGCTGTTGATATAGATACAAATGAAAATCCGGCAATTGTTTATGATAAAATTGCTGAAAATGCGCATCTTCACGCAGATGGAATGCCAATTGATTTTATTTCAATTAATTCTGACTTTGCAAAGAAAGTTTTTAAAGATTCTGAACCATTTTACAAAAAGTAAATGGTGAAGGCTATGGAACGATATAAAAATCTTTTTGTTACACCCAAACAAATGAAAATGCTGGAAGAAGAGTCTGACAAAGCGGGTGTAAGCTATGAAAAGCTTATGGAAAATGCTGGGATTGCGCTTGCACTTAATTTGAAATTAATGGTAAGAACTGTTGAAGAAAGAGATATTGCTACAAGGCAATCGGAAGTGATTTTTCTTTGCGGTAATGGAAATAATGCTGGTGATTGCTTTGTTGCGGCAAGGTTTCTTAAAAAAATGAAGATTAATTCCAAAATATTTCTTCTGTGTGGTGAACCAAAAACTGAGCTTGCAAAGCTGAATTTTGAGAGAATGAATGATATTCCTGTAATCAGGGATGAGCAGGAGATGTTAGAAAATCTTAAATATTCACTTATTGATATAAAAGTAGATGGAGTTTTTGGCACTGGGTTCCATGGAGAATTACCTGAAAATGTGAAAAGTATTTTTTCAAAATGCAATGGCTTGGTATTTGCAGCAGATATTCCTAGTGGTGGGAACAGTAAAACAGGTGCTATTGCAGAGGGTACTATGAAGGCTAATCTTACTTTAGCTTTCGGATGTCAAAAAATTGGCATGGCACAGTATCCATTGAAGGAATATTGCGGAAATATAAAAGCTTGTAATATTGAAATTCCAGAAAGTGTGTACGAATTAATTGATTATTCTATGACGCTAATTGATGATGATTTTGTTAAAGCTTCAATTCCAAATAGAAAAAATGACTCGCATAAAGGTGATTTTGGCAGACTTTTGAATGTTTGTGGTAGTATGAATATGCCGGGAGCTGCGATAATGTCAGCTTGTTCTGCCACAAGGTGTGGGGTTGGATTATTGACAGTATGTGCACCAAAAGAATATGTGCCACATTTTGCATCTAAATTACCAGAAGCAATGTTTCTTCCGCTTGAGGTATCTCCTAACGGTATATATCTTGAAGATTCATACAATGGAATAATGCGGTTATCCAGTAAAGCAACAACAGTTTTAATTGGTTGCGGACTTGGTGTCGATGATGAAAGCAGAAATCTAGTTAAGAAATTACTATTAAATTTAAATTGTCCAATTATTTTGGATGCGGATGGAATAAACTGCATATCAGACAGCATAGATATTATTAGACAAACCAAGTCGGAGATTATTTTAACTCCACATCCTGCAGAAATGGCGAGGCTTTGTGGTGTTTCAACAGTTGAAATTCAGTCGGACAGACTTGAATATGCAAAAACATTTGCAAAAGAATACAATTGTACTGTTGTTTTAAAAGGTGCTGGTACGATTATCGCTAATCCAAAAGAGGCTTTTGTTAGTCTGACTGGAAATTCTGGAATGAGCAAGGGGGGCAGTGGCGATGTGTTAAGCGGCATTATTGCTTCGCTTGTGGCACAAGGGATTAATCCAGCGGTTGGCGTATATATCCATGGAAAAGCAGGGGACAATGCAGCACAAAAATATTCTATGCAAAGTATGTTGCCAACGGACATGATTGACGAGCTTGGAAGGATTTTTAAAGAATACGAAAAGGAATAAAATAAAACAGGAATGTAAAGCTTAAATTCAAATTAAAAGGAGCTTTATATGAAAAAAATTATTCCTATTTTTATGTCATGTGTACTTGTTATTATGATGTGTGCTTGTTCTGCCGGAGGTAAGAGTGTTAAATTTACTCCTAAACTCAATACCGCTTTCTCTGTTACAGCAAAAATCCAATACGGAGATCAGGAATCTGAAGCTTTGTTCCGTAAATTTGACAAGGCTAACTGGGATGTTGAATTCTCATCTCCAAATACTCTTTCTGGTGTGACTTTATCTTACCGTGATGATAAGGTAGATGCATCTTATAAGGGATTGAGTTTTTCTGTACCTAAAACGGCTTTGCCAATTAAGTCAATTATCTCTTCGTTTATTGATGTTGTTGATACTACAGCAGATACAGATGAAATTGAAGCAGAAGAAAAAGATGGACTTATGGTGATTTCAGGTGAGCTGCCACAGGGTAAGTATACACTAAAGCTTGATAAGAATGGTGGCGTTGCTGAATTCTCAATGCCGAATCTTGAACTGAAAATTACATTCACTGACTTCCGCACTGAAAATGCTGGATTGCCTGAAACAAGTCAAGCTGAAACAACGGAAACTCAGCAGGGTACAGAGGCTGAAACATCAGCTCAAACTGGAACAGAAGCTACAACAGAAATTACTACAATGGCTACTGAATAAAGTATATTACTTGTTTTTAGAATAAGCTTGTAAAAAAATACAGGCTTGTTCTAACTTTTTTGAAAATAGTATTGACTTTTGTCTGAATATAGTGTATAATATATTTTGTAAGTTGCCGCTGTGGTGGAATAGGCAGACACAAGGGACTTAAAATCCCTCGGTAGCACTATCGTACCGGTTCAAGTCCGGTCAGCGGCACCATAACTCAACGTGAATGTTGATACAAATCCACCCCCTA
>JAVBRC010000194.1:0-12178 GCA_031548405.1 Oscillospiraceae bacterium
TTTTCTCCACAAACACTTATACTTCCCTCATCTATTTTAAGAAGCCCTAAAACCATTTTCATTGTTGTTGTTTTTCCCGCACCATTTTGCCCGATAAAACCAAATATCGAATGTTCTGGCACACTAAAAGAAAGCTTATCAACCACCTTATTGTCACCAAAGCTTTTTGAAACATTTTCAAAGCTCAAAACGTCCATTACTCATCCTCCCGACCAAAAATAAAGTAAACGATCGGCCCAATAATATTAATAGCCACTACAATTAACACCCACATAATTTTATTTCCAAAACGATAATGTGAGTGTTTCAAAACATGAACAAGTGCTGTAATCATTAACACAAACTGTATAATAATTAGTGGAATTATAAACGGCAGCATTTCCATAATTTTATACATGATATTTCCTCCTGAAAAATTCAATTATTTTATAAGTATAATACATTTCATAAAAATAATCAATACTTTTATGATGTTAAACACGTTGGGCGAAGTTAACTATGAACGCCACTTTTTGTGAGGAATTAAAATCATGTGTTTGTCGTATCGAACAATAAGATGGATATTTCAAAAAAATTTCTACATATTTTGTTTATAAGCGATTTTTATTATTTTGTTGTTCTAACAACATACTTTACTAACGGTGTTTAATATAATATAAATATAACTACGGATAATTTATTCGATGATTATAAAAATAAATTACAGGTAATACTGCATTAGGTTCATTCAATATCTTTTAACATGAACTTTAAGCAATTATAAAAAATTTCAAGGAGGAAATATTATGTCAATGTTTTGTTATCAATGTGAACAAACAACGAAAGGAACTGGTTGTACTGTAAATGGTGTCTGTGGTAAAACCTCTGACATTGCCAATCTACAGGACAAGCTTACGGGGGAACTTATTGGACTTGTACAGGTTATAAATGGAAATAAACCAACTGAGAACTCTACCAGACTGATTCTTGACGGATTATTCACCACAATTACAAATGTAAATTTCAATGATGAAACCATAAATAACTTGATTGACGAAGTAAAAAAAGAAACGATCAACTATAATTTAAAATGTGAATCTTGTACGGAGTATAACAGCTATGATATGAATATTCTATGGAATTCCAATGAAGATATTCGTTCATTAAAATCGTTGCTATTATTTGGTATGCGTGGAATGGCAGCTTACGCTCATCATGCTTACATTCTAGGAAAAACTGATAATACTGTAATAGAATTCTTTTATAAAGGATTACTTGCTATCAGTAATGAAAATGATGCTGACCAATTGCTTGCACTAGTTATGGAATGTGGTAACGTAAATTTAAAATGCATGGAGTTACTCGATTCAGCTAATACAAACGCATATGGAAATCCAATTCCAACAAAAGTCAGCTGCAATATTGAACCGGGACCATTTATTATTGTGACTGGCCATGATTTACACGATTTAAAGCTACTTCTTGAACAGACGAAAGATAAAGGTATTAACATCTATACTCATAGTGAAATGCTACCTGCCCATGGTTACCCGGAACTAAAAAAATACTCTCATTTAAAAGGTAATTTCGGTACTGCGTGGCAAAATCAACAAAAGGAATTTGAAAATATACCTGCAGCAATTTTATTCACTACAAACTGTCTTATGCCAGTGAAACCAAGCTATGCAGACAGAGTTTTCACTACATCTGTTGTATCTTACCCTGAAATGGTTCATATAGGTAACGATAAGGATTTCACGCCTGTTATAAACAAAGCGCTTGAACTTGGCGGTTATAACGATACCCATGAGATGACTGGAATTAACGGTGGTTCAACTCTTACAACTGGATTTGGACATAATACAGTACTTTCCGTTGCTGACAAAGTTATTAATGCTGTCAATACCGGAGCAATAAAACATTTTTTCCTTGTCGGTGGTTGTGACGGTGCAAGAACCGGAAGAAACTATTACACTGATTTTGTTAAACAAACCCCTAAAGATTCAATTATACTTACTCTAGCTTGTGGTAAGTATCGTTTCAATGACCTTGATTTAGGAGAAATCGGCGGACTGCCACGCATTATGGATATGGGACAATGTAATGATGCATATAGCGCTATTAAGGTTGCTATTGCTTTATCTGAGGCTTTTAATTGTTCAGTTAATGAGCTACCATTGACACTCGTTCTTTCGTGGTATGAACAAAAAGCTGTGTGTATTCTGCTTACTCTTCTTTCATTGGGCATCAAAAATATTTATATTGGGCCAAGTCTTCCAGCATTTATTTCACCTAATATTTTAAATATACTATCAGAAAATTTTAATCTGACACCAATTTCAACTCCAGAAAATGACTTAGCAAAAATTTTGGGTTAATTATATCACTGGTTTAAGTTATCATATCTTAAACCAGTGATTTTTGTTCAACACTCATATTATAAATAACTTACAAAATTTTAAAATGCATCCCCTTCATAACCTCCAATGATTTAATGCCAAGTTCATCATCACAGCTTGCTGTCAGACTGCTGTCAATAATTATTTCAGCATCAGGCAATGCAGATTTTGCAATAATTGCATTTGCAATTACACACATATTTGATACCAGTCCACAGATTTCTATTTCAGAATATTTATTGTTTTCCAGCCACTTTCCAAGCTCCAGACTTCCATAAGTATTTTTTCTGAAGCTCGCAACAGCTTTACTGTAATATTCACCAATTTTTCCGTAAATCTCTGATAATGAACCTTCACCCGCATTATCCAAAGTAAAAACAATGTCACTATCATTATCAAGATGTTTTTTTATACAATATTCAATTCTCGATTCAAGAACTGCAGATTCATCCTGCCCAAGCTCATCTACTGCAAAAACATCTTGAAAATCAACAATAACTAATAAACGCTTTTTATTATTCATATAATCACCTTTCAGGTTTTATGGAAACACATTTTTTACATATCGCCTTAATAATTTATTAGATTATTAGTATAACTTTAGATTTTCAAGTTATACTAAAGTCAACATAGAAGAACTTAAAAAAAGGAGTTAATATTATGATAGAACAGGACACTATACGGCTTTTGAGAGAATGTGACGCTGGTATAAAAATGGGTGTTTCATCAATTGATGAGGTATTGAAGTATGTTCAAAATGAAGAACTCAAGCAATATCTCGAAAAATGTAAAGAAGATCATGAGATAATAAAAAATGAACTGCAGGAATTGCTAAATTCCTATAACGATGATGGTAAAGAACCAAGCCCGATTGCTAAAGGAATGTCATGGCTTAAAACTAATGTAAAGCTTGCTGTTGATGAGTCTGATGACGTTATATCTGACCTTATTACTGATGGTTGTAATATGGGTGTGAAATCACTTTCAAAGTATCTTAATCAGTATAAGGCTGCTGATGAACAATCAAAGGATCTTACTAAAAAGCTTATTAGTATTGAAGAACGGCTTGCAATAGATATCAGAAAATTTTTATAATAAAATCGCACAAAGTTACTTAAAAACTTTGTGCGATATTCCTTAATTCAGTAAAAATATAGCTATATTCAAATAAGTTGCAAACAAAATCCAGATTAAATATGGTATAAAAAGATAACCAGCAATTTTATTGATTTTATAAAATGCAATAAACGTCAGTAACACCAAAATAGTCAGGATAATTATTACCATTAATGAAAGTCCGATTGATTGAAACCCGAAGAATACAATGCTCCATAAAAAATTAAACAATAGCTGTACTCCATATAGCGACAACGCTCTTTTCTTAGAAATGCTATCAGCTTGAGAATCATAAATTAAATAGGCAGCAATTCCCATAAGGGCATAAAGTATTGTCCACACCACTGGAAAAGCCCAGTTTGGCGGTGAAAGCGCAGGAAGCTTTAATGAAGAATAAATTTCCTTCTGGTTACCTGAAAATATGTTTGATAATAGTCCAACCAACTCAGCAAAAATAATGCTGATAAATAAATTTGAAAATTTAATTTTTTTCATGTTACATAACCTCGAAATATATTTATAGGCAATATCACATAAATTTCAGATGTCATAAAGAATAACTGACTAATGATTGCCTATAACAACATATTCAGAAAAAATCAAGAAAAGAATCAATGAGGATATTTATGAAACCAAAAAAGATATATTATGAACCTGATATTCTAAATTATGAACTTGGAAAAAAGCTTGAAAAGATGTACCCAGATGTCGAATGGATTTCAATAAAAAGTCATAATAACATTGAAGAGCTTCGGACAAGAAGCAATGCTGACTTTGTTGAAATGAAAAAATACTTGATTATTGGTATAAGAAAAACTCATAAATATGTAGAAAATCAAAAGGTCTCTGATTATCTCGTACCCTATTCATCTTCGGGATGCAGTGCAATGTGCTTATATTGTTACCTTGTGTGTAACTATAATAAATGTTCTTACCTTCGTGTTTATGTAAATGTTGATGAGATGCTTAACAGATTAATTACTAAATCGCATAAAACCGAAAAAATCTGTACTTTTGAAATAGGCAGCAACAGTGACTTGATATTAGAAAATCAAATCACTGGAAGCCTGAGTAAGACTATTGAACAATTCGGCGAAAATGGACGAGGATTTATTACCTTTCCTACAAAATTCAGCATGGTAGATGACTTATTAAATTTAAAGCATAACAATAAGACTATTTTTAGAATGAGTGTAAATCCTGAAATGATAATAAAAAAGGTGGAAATCGGAACGTCCTCATTAACTGACAGAATTGATGCGATTAATAAAATGTGTGACGCTGGATATAAAGTTGGTTTACTGATTGCACCAGTTATTTTTGTTGATAATTGGGAGGAATTATACCTTGAACTTTTGGACATGCTTTCTAATAAGCTTTCTGAAAAAGTGAAAAGCGAAATGTTTATAGAGGTTATTTTCATGACATATAGCTATGTTCATAATGCAATTAACAATCAGGCTTTCCCAACCGCATTGAAGCTATTTGACAAAGAGCTGATGACTGGACGAGGAAGGGGCAAATACTATTACAGACAGGAATACCGAGATAAAGCTGATGTTTTCTTGCGAGCTGAAATAAGCAAGCGGTTTAAAAATACTGAAATTGTTTATATTGTTTAAGAAGATTGCGTACAAAGCCGTTAGGCATTATTAATCAGTGGTTCCTTAAGTACTAATCATGATAGAAATGGTGGTGATTCTATGGATTCAAAGAAAAATAAAAAAGAAAAAAATATTCCCGAAGATATCTATCCTGCAATTGATAATGACCTTGCAAGAGATAACCTCGAAAATGATATACCTGAAGCGGATTTAATTGATTTAGAATAGAAGTAATTTTTAAAAAAACTGTGCAAAGCAAATTTAATTGCTCTGCACAGTTTTTTTAAAAATAAGTAAAACTACCACTTTATTATATCAATCAGCTTTTTCTCAAATGCCAGATTCTGCTCATTAGTCCTCTTAGCATTTCCTTTAAGCCGACCACCAGACATACGGATTTTTTTCGCAGTATGCCGTTGCAGAAGTAGCGCCTCAATGTTGCTATCATCATAAACCATACCATCCTGACTAACAGGGACAGCCTTTCTTGCAAGGCACATTGCAGCAAGACCGTAATCCTGTGTCACCACTATATCGCCACCTTCAAGCATATTAACAAGAGCAAAATCAACACTATCTGCACCCTTTGAAACAGTAATTGTCCTTGCTCCATCCTTTTTAAAAATATGAGAAGTGTCGCATAAAATTATACATTCTATTTCATTTTTATTTGCGATTTTAACCGCAATGTCCACAACCGGACAACCATCTGCATCTATCAATATTCGCATAAACACCTCTTAACACATTAAACTTCTAATATCCCCTGCTAAATAGAGTGAACCACAAGCAATAAGAATATCATCATCTTCCAAACAATCACACGCTATCTTTACAGCTTCTTCATGATTTTTATAAAAAGAAACGTTACTGCAATAGCTGCTTGCCAAATCTGCAAGCTTTTCGCAATCAAGCTTACGAGGATTATTCGGTTCAACTGCTATAAAACGTTTGGCATATCTGGCTACGGTTGAAACAATCGTTTCATATTCCTTGTCTGCTAAAACGCCCATAAGGATTGTTATATTACGATTTTTCAACTGTTCAAGAGTAACAAGTAATGCATTTACCCCACCAACATTATGCGAACCATCTAATATAATCAGCGGCTTTTCCTGTAGCACTTCCATACGGGCTGGCAAACTTGCATTAGCCACACCTTTTAAAATCGCCTCATCATTAATTATAAACCCCAACCGACGTAATTGAAAAGCCGACTCAATGGCAGTAACGGCATTATAAATCTGAAATTCACCGTACAATTTTTTTGTATATTCCACTCCCCTATATTTAAAGTTTGTGTGTCGCCAATCATTACTTACAATCTCAAGTTTTTCCAAAACAGGCTGAACTAGCTCACTACCTGTATCAATACATCTTTTACTAATTATTTCAACCACATTTTTGTCAACGCATGGATAAGCCACAGTAATACCACCCTTTACTATTCCAGACTTTTCAATGGCAATTTCTTCAATAGTCGAGCCAAGAATACCCATATGGTCAAGGCTTATAGAGGTTAAAATCTGCAAAACTGGCGGTGGAATTACATTAGTGGAATCGCCCTTACCACCCATTCCTACTTCTAGACAAATGAAATCACATTCACTTCTCCAAAACCATTCAAAAGCAATTGCAGTCATAACTTCAAATTGAGTGGGGAATTCACCGTTTACTTTGGATTTTTCCCAGTGTGAGAGAACAAATTCACTACACTGAGCAAGCAGTTCCTTAGAAATCATCTCACCATTTATCTGCATCCCCTCACGAAAATCAACTATAAACGGACTTGTGAACAATCCAGCCTTATAACCATTTTCTGCAAGTATTGACATCAGCATTGTTGATACTGAGCCTTTGCCATTCGTACCACCAATATGTATGATTTTCAGTTTTTTTTCTGGATTACCCATGTTTTCAAGTAATTTTTCAATACGCCCCAGACCGAGGTTTATTCCAAACCTTCCAAGTTCATTTATTCTATCAATCGCTTGTTTATATGTCATGTTTTCACTCAAACTTGTATACCTCATCATTTTTATATTTGCAGAAACTAAATTGATAACCATTAGATTCCAACCATTCGCTCTGTTCAATCAGTCGCCAACTATTCATTTTGTCTAAATCGGGAAAATAACAATCAGCACCACCATCTTCATCAACCTTAGTTACATAAAAATACTGGCAATAAGGCAAAAGCAATCTATATAACTCTCCACCACCAATAACAAATAAATCCTCAGAATTAAATTTACCTGACTGATCAACCAGCTCCGTAAAATCTTTACAGCTAATACAACCATTTACTTCAATTGAGCTACTAAAAATTAGATTTTTTCTGTTTGGCAACGGCTTAGAATCGGGCAACGACAAAAGCGTATTTTTTCCCATGATTACGCACTTTCCAATAGTTTTTTCCTTGAAAAACTCCATATCAGACGGAATTTGAAAAAGCAATTTATTATCTCTGCCTATCCCCCATTTTTTATCAACGCAAACTATTCCGTTCATGATTGTCCCCTTTTTGTTAGTGATTCCTTAACAATTCCCGAATACTTTGCTTGTATATCGGATGTATTAAATATGGTTCTATTTCACATAATGGCTCTAAGACAAAATCCCTGAAATGCATTTCAGCGTGTGGAATTTTAAGATCATCTGAAAAGTAAACTAAATCAGAATACATTAATATATCAACATCTAATGTACGCTCACCCCAGACCCTTTTCTTCACTCTACCAGCAGAATTTTCAGCATTTTTGCAGAAATTTAAAAGTTCCCTAGGCGTATATATCGTTTTAATTTTAACTGCACCATTTAAAAAATCTGGCTGATCTGAAACACCATACGGGGCAGTTTCTATATAGCTTGATTTTGCCAAAAGCATCATATTTTCATCGGTATTTATCGCCTCTATTGCACCGTTTAAATATGCCTCACGGTCGCCTAAATTCGATCCAATCGCCAGATAACAGGTTGACCAGCCACGCTCAACAGTTAAAGTAACATCTGAAAATTTTGTGGTAATTGGAGCGTGTGGCTTATGAATAGTCACTTTAATTTTGTTCATTAAAGTATATTTTCTCAACAGATGCTTAGATAAATTATTAGCCAGTGATTCCAGCAAATCAAAACGGTTTGACTTACAAAAATCCACCACATCAAGGCTGACCTCACCGTAATTTACTGTCATTTTCAAGTCATCCCCACACATGGAAACATCTAGTTCAAACTCAACATCAACACTAAATGTCTGCCCCAACTGTTTCTCACTTTCCAACACACCATGATATGCGTAAAATTCAATCCCCGTCACCTTTAATTTATCCATTTCTGCTCCCCTAAAATTGATTTTGTCATCTTAATAACACTATAATTTTCTTCCACATCATGCACACGCACAAAACTTGCACCCTTCATAATACCAACTACAGTCGTTGCTAAAGTACCATAAAGAGGTGCATTTGTAATCTTGTCCAATGTATTCACAATAACTGATTTTCTTGAAGTAGCTATCATTACAGGATAACCCAGGCTACATAAAAGCTCCGTATTATTTATAACCTGCAAATTCTGTTCATAGCTTTTTCCAAACCCAACACCACCATCAAGAATGATTTTATCACGTTTAACCCCAGCACCTAATGCAATCTTCAAACTTTCCTTTATATCATTCAAGTGGTCAACAATAAAATTCCTATAATTACCATCAACATGATTATGCATCAAGCAGCATGGCAATCCAGAATCCGCCACAATTTTCGCCATATTTTTATCATGCTTAAATCCCCAGATATCATTTATTAAATCAATATGTTGAAGATTCGCCTCAACAACATCGCTTTTATAACTATCAAGTGATATTGGCACATCGAAATTTTCTTTTATTTTCTCCAAAACTGGAGCAGTGCGTTCAATTTCTTCAGCAACTGATACAGGACTAAATCCCGGTCTTGTGGACTCCCCACCTACATCAATTATGTCTGCACCATACTGAATCATTTTTTCCACATGAAACAATGCCCTGTCTATATCAGAAAAGTTTCCCCCGTCCGAAAAGGAATCGGGAGTCACGTTCAATATTCCCATTATGTACACATTTTTTTGTGTATCAAAAAATTTATTTCCAATTTTCATGTGCTTATCCTTTTCAAGCTAAATACTAATTTCCATATTCATTTTTTCCCTAGCCCATTTACACTTATCAACCGCCTTACAGCAAAAACAATTTCTGCTAAGCTTATCAGCCGACCTTAAAATTTCACCCAGCTTATTAGTTTTATGCTGATTGTTATGTGAAGAAATCGCAAGCAGGATTTCATCAATACTTTTTTTAGAAAAGTCACATTCAGTAAGAATTTGATTTGCTATTTCAACTCCATGCACTGCATGAGAACCACCGATTTCATATTCCTTAGCTCTCCCGATATCATGAAGCAATGACGCAGAATAAATTAATTCCCTATCAATTTCATAACCATTCTCCAATACAATAATGGTTGAAATTCTCGCTACATTCAGCAAATGCTCCATTCCATGGCAACAAAAAATTCTATTGTTTTCCAAAAAATCAATTTCTTCTAAAATATGCCTAAACTGTGGATTATTCAATATCTTATTTACCATATTCATTACTCAATCAAGTCCCTACATTTTTATAACTATATTTTCCAATGCAATCAGATGAGATTTACAATAAAAAAAGGATAGGCAGTTGCCTATCCCACTACGCCAGAATCCGTCTGTATTCACAAAACGTCAGCGTTTCTTATTCAAGGAAAAACCATATAAAGCTATATAGCATTACCTTAACAGCGGGATGCAAGATTTATACCGCAGGCTTTCGCCTTTCGTTCCCTTGACAACTCCCCGTTCAAAGGACACTTCACGCATAAATCACTACTCTGTGACTATATTTTAGTATAACACTTTTCAAACAAAATAGCAAGCCTTTAATTTCGAGGAAACACTGATTAAATATTGTGCGTAAGATGCACCGTAGATTGTACAATATACAAAGTACCACACTCAAAAGTTTTACTTTGAGTGCAGTACTACGGCTTCTTTTTTTATTTTCTCACACCAAGTCAAGTTATTAAACATTATTTGATAAGTAATTTCTTAATCATTAATCGATTCTAAGCCCAAAGGTTCATCAGGGTGAATTAAATTATGTTCACATAAAAACAAATATTTAGCAATTAATGTTTCATGCTTGACTAAACGTAAATATTCGATAGAAGAGCGTTTACATTCCTGAAAATCTTCCTGATAAAAGTTATGAATAATAGTATTAAACTGTGTCAGATACTCCTTTTTATTCATAAATTCAGTTATAGAATCTCCTTCAAAGCATTCTTTAATTACATATGACTTTCCTTCAAAATTGAATATACCCAGTTCCCTTTCTGGATATATCCGTGAAAAATTAATATTGTCTGTTCTTAAAAAATTAATACCACAATATCCTGCCAATTGTCCCAATTTTTTTGATAACCTCAGTGCATCTGAAATCATCAGTGTACCGAGTCTTTTTTCATGTCCGATAACCCCAAGAAGTGCGTCGCCTTTTACAAGCACCAATGTTACTTGCGGACATTGCTCAATATCATGAAGTTGACGAACAATTTCAACCCCAGCATGATATGCATCTTCTGCTTGTGTGAATAAACAAATGAAGGCTTCCTGATTATAACTTTCCACAAAACCGTTATGTTGAAACACCTGCTCCATAATGGTATTACTAAGGTTATTCACAAATGCAAATGCGTCATCATCCTTCATAGCATCGGTAACAGAATGAAAATCAATAAAGTTAATATGTAAAATGTATCTTTCAATTTTGCTATAATCATTTCTATTTACTGACAACACACTTTTTTTGCCTATTGCATTTAAAGTTTCACTTGGAAGAAAACGCAGATATGACTGATTTAACGTATGAAGATGAGCTGTATGGTTTCCGATTTTTCCAGACATAGTGTTGAATGCCTCAGAAATTTCTGCTATCTCATCCCTCCCCTTTATAGGTACACAAATACTAAAGTTCTCCTGCCCCACTGCTTCAACTGCACGATGCAGTTTTTTTAGAGAAACCAATAAAATTCTCATGCATAACAACAGCAAAATTCCGACAGCGCCCTCTATGGCTGTGACAGTCCACATGATGGTACGCAAATTTTTATTGGTATCAGTTGTGTACTGGTGCTTTGAAATTCCAGTTTCCTGTAAGGCAACAACTTTTCCTTGCTCATTAACTATTGGGGTAATACAAATTATCCACTCTGACTTCTTATCATCAACACCATACATAAATGAAGTACATTCTTTATCTTTCACTTTATTGAGCGCAGTAATAAGTGCCGAATCCACCATAACCTCCGCTGGAATATTAGCCGGCAATTGATCATTAACCGCAAGAACAATTTCATTATTTTGAATCAGATATAAACAATGAAATGTATTCTCCTGAATAACAATCCGCTGATCTTTATCTTTAAGCTCCGCATGCACATATTCGCTTTCATCCCTGTATTGCATAATCTCACAAAGCTCTGAAAAATATTCATTTTGGCGCTGAACGTTCCAATCTATCGTTTCAAGCTTAGCTACATTAATTTTAGCTGATATAGTATGTGAGGACATAATACACTTGTCAATTTCACTTTGCATATAGAATTGCACAATAATTTGATTTACCATATAAAAAAGTAAAGTGCCACCAACTACAAAAGTAACAGACATAATACCGAATACCTTTACTAATAACGATATTCTTCTGGCAGATACTATACCAATTATCAATAAACCAACACCTAATCCAACTATTGAGCATAAAACTAATTTTAAAATTGATATTGATTTCGGTATTGAATAGTCTTCAATGGAACTTTCTTCCAACCCACTGCTATGAAATTGTATTTGTGTTGTTTCATCAATGGAATTACTTTTAAACCATGTTTGCTTTTTCCAGTCATAAATATAACAACAGCCATCGTCCCTGACAGTAACAGCACTATAGCTTCCCAAATCAGCACTCTAAACCTTATTGACATTTCCATCTTTTCCAATAATATACAT
>JAVBRC010000180.1:0-3063 GCA_031548405.1 Oscillospiraceae bacterium
AATAGATTTTGCTGCTGATAAAATCATGGATTTGGTTATTGAATGGCTTTATCAGCAGGTGGTCGGTTTGCTTGGTGAATTCTTTGCGGTAATGAATAAGATGGGTGTTGATTTGTTTGATCAGCCTTGGGTGCAGCAGATTATAAAGCTGTTTTCTAATATTGGCTGGACTTTATTTGCTGTTGGAATTATCGTAGCATTGTTTGAATTTGCTATAGAATCACAGAATGGCAGAGGTGATCCGAAAGGTCTTGCTCTTAATGTGATTAAGGGATTTATGGCAGTTAGTCTCTTTACGATAGTTCCTGTGAAACTTTATGCACTTTCTGTTATGATGCAGAGCAGTATGTCAGGAGATATGACAGGATTATTTATTGTTGAGGGTGATGGTTCACTTGCACAGCAGGCAATTGAAGTGATAACATCAATGCTTTTAAGTCCTTTGCTTGCGATATTGATTATCATTATGATGGGATATGCGGTTGTGAAAGTCTTCTTCAGCAGTTTGAAAAGAGGTGGGATTCTGCTTATACAGATTGCTGTCGGAGCAATGTATATGTTCAGTGTTCCACGTGGTTTTACAGATGGTTTTGTAATGTGGATAAAGCAGGTAATTGCGACTTGCTTGACATCTTTTCTTCAATCCACAATGCTTGTCTGCGGATTGATTTTGTTCATGGATCACTGGTTGTTAGGTTTAGGAATCATGTTATCCGCAGGTGAAATACCAAGAATCGCAGGTATGTTTGGACTTGAAACTGGTACAAAACCCAATATAGTTGGAGCGGTTCATGCGGCTCAAAGTACGGTAAATCTAATTCATACAGTAAAAACTGTAGCAGTAAAGTGAGGGGGGAGCAGATTTGTATATTTATCCCGATAACTTAAAAGCATCACCAATGTTGTTTTTATGGAGATTAAAAGACCTTGCAGTAATAGGAATCGGTGCATTAATTTCCGTTTTTGCGTTGTCTCAGACTGGGATATCAATTCCTGTTGTTATAACTTTGGTGTATGTTTTTCTTGCAATTCGGTTTGAGGATACTAGTATACTTGATTTTATAAAGTATGCAGTGAGGTATTTCTTTGTTGAACAGCAGGAGTTTAAGTGGAAACTCTGAATAATTTTAATTAATTATTGACATAATGATAAAGTTATGATAAAATTATGATAAGGAAACTGCACGAGAGGAGTGATAAAAATGATTCATATAAGACCTGTATCGGATTTAAGGAACAAATTCCCTGAAATTGAAAATGTCGTTAATGGTGGTCAGCCTGTGTATCTAACTAAAAATGGTTACGGTTCTATGGTAGTTTTAAGCCTTGAACAGTATGCAAGACTTACAAATGATATAGAAATTAAGCTTGATGAATCTGACAAAGCAGCTTCTGAATCAGATGTAAGGCTTTCTCATAATGAGGTTTTTGACAAAGTGAGGGGAAAACTTCTTGGGGAATAAAAAATATACATTGAGATATTTACAGCTTTTTGAAAGAGACTTGCTTGATGCAGTGATGTATATATCCGAGAATTTAAATAATCCTGTTGCTGCAGAAAAGCTTGTTGATGAAGTCGAAAAAGCAATTCTTGAAAGGTTAGATATGCCATTATCATTTGAACCATTTAAATCCGAAAAGAAAAGGAAAGATAAATATTATCGAATCTATGTAGGAAATTACACAATTTTCTATGTTGTTATTGATGATGTAATGGAAGTCAGGCGGTTCATTTACAGTTCCAGAGATATGGATAGATTAATATAAAATACATTCCGATTGCGATTCGCAATCGGAATTTTTATGGAAGGAGTGTTATATTAGCAGAAGAAAAAGGCAAAGCAAGCAGAACAAAAACAACAGGCAACCAGACAACTACTTGGAATCAACGGCATTACCGAATATTCATTAAAGGCCACTTCTTCGGAGGTGGTCTTTTTTAGTGTAAAACCTACGAATATTTCGGTGCTGTCAGAAGCAAATCTATCGGGTAAAATTTATTCGCTGATGACTGTTTTAAAAGGACTTGCTGAAATAGAAATCCTTTGTGTGAACAGCCGTGAAAGCTTTGAAAGTAATAAGAATTTTCTTCGCAGGAGGGTAAAGGAAGAAGAAAATCCTGCGGTACGATGTCTGCTTGAAAAGGATATTAATTATCTTGACCAAATTCAGGCTCAGACAGCCACTGCAAGAGAATTTCTTCTTATAATTCGCATACGAAATTTAAAGGAAAAAGAGGTATTTTCGTATCTCAGCAGGATTGAAAAAACTCTCAAGGAAAATGGATTTTCTGCAAGACAGTACACGGCTGATGATATAAAAACCTTGCTTGCTGTGTACTTTGAGCAGAATATTACTACAGAAAAATTTGAAGATGCTGACGGTGAGAGGTGGGTTATCAATGAATGATAAGCTTATAATCAATACAAATCTTAACAGAAAAGAACCAAGTTATGAACCACAAACTTGTGTGGTAGAAAAGGTCGTTGAAATGTCTCATGGCAGATTTAAAAGTTTATGTAATAACTTGCTTCAGGATAATTATGAAATCTCGCAGAATAAGGACTTGATGGGGTATAGCGATGGGAAATATCATTGCATTATGGCTGTTGATTCTGAATGCGGCGATGGGTTGCTTATTGAATCCGAAGGCAGTAATTATGCTAGATATTCGCAGTATATTCCTCATGCTGCTGATATTGTGAGTACGCATAATCAGACACTTGCAGAACAGAATTTTAAAAATTATCTTTCCGAATTCATTAATAACCTTGTTGAAAAGAGTTCGGCAAATCCAGAATATAAGGCATGTGCTGATGATATTTTCAATCCAGAATTAGAGCAGAAGATAACTGAATATATTTTGGATGAAGTAAAAAGGCAGACACAATCTGATATGAATTTAGAATCTAAGCAGGAATCACTTGTCGAAACAAAGCTATATTGTCCGTTATATATACTCGCAGAAGCAAAAGATGGCGGTTGTGATTTGGATGAGATGCCATCACAATGCTGTATTAAATATGCTGACTTGATAAATTCTGCTATTGATAAAACCTTTAA
>JAVBRC010000014.1:0-2886 GCA_031548405.1 Oscillospiraceae bacterium
GAACCAAGATATGAAAATCTATTCAAGCATTTCCAATGGAAATATCCTGATAGAGTTTCAGCAAATATTTTCTTCTCCGAACAGCGTGCCCACAGGCTTTATGCTGCTGCGGATGCTATGTTTGTTCCATCACGATTTGAACCATGCGGACTTACACAGCTTATCTCACTACGTTATGGAACAATTCCGATTGTTCGTGAAACAGGCGGTTTAAAGGATACAGTTGTGCCATATAACGAGTTTGAAAATTACGGAAACGGTTTCTCCTTCTCAAATTACGATTCTTACGATATGCTTAATGTTATTAATTATGCAAAATCTGTTTACTTCAATCAGCGAGATAACTGGAATGAAATCGTTAGAAGGGCAATGAGTTCTGATTTCTCATGGAACAGTTCAGCTAATCAATATGCTGGAATGTATAAATGGCTTTCTAACTAAATATTAAAAATGCGGAGGTATTATTCTCCGCATTTTTCACTTTATATCACAATAACAAAACAAATCTACTTTAAGCTACTAAACTTAAAAAGACTGTTGCATTGACGCAACAGTCTTTTTGTTTATTCAGCACTTTTCAATATAGATCTATTTTTTTTAGTTGTAATAATAGGACTTTCACCATCAGTTATTGATTTTGCTGTAACTGTAATAGTTGTAATATTAGGATCTGACGGGGCATCAAACATTGACTGCATCAGATTATTTTCAATTATAGCACGAAGTCCTCTTGCACCAGTTTTTTGTGCAATTGCTTTTTTAGCAATTTCAACCAAAGCATCATTTTCAATTACTAAATCAATATTATCATAGTCAAAAAGTTTCTTGTATTGTTTTAGTATTGCGTTTTTAGGCTCAGTTAAAATGCGTACAAGTGCTGCTTCATCAAGTTCATCAAGAACAGTTATTACAGGCATACGACCAACAAGTTCTGGGACGATTCCAAACTTGACAAGATCCTGTGGAATAACTTTATGGAAAATGTTTTTAGACATTTCTTTCTTAGATGAAACTTCAGCACCGAAGCCTATTGCAGATGAGCTGACACGCTTTAAAATCGATTTTTCAAGCCCATCAAAAGCACCGCCACAAATAAATAAAATATTTTTTGTGTTAATCTGTATAAATTCTTGATTAGGGTGTTTTCTTCCACCTTGAGGTGGAACATTTGAAACAGTTCCCTCAATGATTTTAAGCAATGCCTGCTGAACACCCTCACCACTTACATCACGAGTAAGTGAAGTGTTTTCAGACTTTCTGGCAATTTTATCAATCTCATCAATATAAATTATACCACGTTCAGCGGCATCAATATTGAAGTCAGCAGCTTGAATAAGACGTAGCAGAACATTCTCAACATCATCACCAACATATCCAGCTTCTGTGATGGTTGTAGCATCTGCAATTGCAAATGGAACATCAAGAATTCTGGCAAGAGTTGACGCTAAAAATGTCTTTCCAACGCCAGTTGGTCCAAGAAGAAGAACGTTGCTCTTCTGGATCTCAATATCTTCCCCATCATCCTGACTAAATATTCTCTTATAATGATTGTATACTGAAACTGCAAGAGTCATTTTAGCCTTATCCTGACCAACAACATATTCATCAAGAACAGACTTTATTTCCGCTGGTGTCAAAAGATTTATAGTCGCCTCTTCATTTGACTTTCTCTTTGCATCAGCAGATTTTTTGCTCGGTTTAACTTTAGAAAGCGGACCTAATAACAGTTCATAACAATAAACAACACATTCATCGCATATATTTGATGTACCTGCTGTAAAAACGCTTTGAACCTTATCTTCACTCTTGCCGCAGAAATTACAAAATTTAATAGGTTTATCAGACATAAAGTTCTCCCTGAATTATTTTATCTCTTGCTTATAACTTTGTCAACAAGACCATAAGCCTGAGCTTCATCTGCTAACATAAAATTATCTCTCTCAGTATCAACGCAAATTTCTTCATATGATTTTCCGGTATTTTCACTCAGAATTCTGTTCAATCTTTCCTTTGTTTTCAGAAGATTATCAGTTCTGATTTTTATATCTGTTGCCTGTCCCTGAAGTCCACCTGAAATCAATGGTTGATGAATCATTATTTCTGAGTTTGGCAATGCAAATCTTTTTCCCTTGGCACCAGATGAAAGCAAGAAAGCTCCCATAGATGCAGCAAGCCCAATACAAATTGTTGATACATCACACTTGATATACTGCATTGTATCATAAATTGCCATTCCAGCAGTTACTGAGCCACCTGGACTGTTAATATAAAGGCTGATATCCTTTTCAGGATCCTGACTTTCAAGATATAGAAGCTGTGCAACAATAAGGCTTGCTGTTGTGTCATTCACATCCTCAGAAAGCATAATAATTCTGTCATTCAACAATCTTGAAAAAATGTCATAAGAGCGTTCTCCACGACTTGTTTGTTCTACAACGTAAGGTACAAGACTCATATCTATTCTCCTTTTTTTGGCATATCGCCTTTATGCAAGAGCACCCAAAGAAATGCTTATTTACCAACAGTTCTTAGTGTGTCATTGTCTTTTTTTCTCTCTATGAACAAAGGGGCTGCCCCTTAGGACAGCACACTTTTATACAGACTAATGTAAATTATTCTGCCGTTTCTTCGTCCTTTTCAGGAACGATTGTATTGTCAATAATAGCATTTTCCTTAACAAGAGCAACTGCCTTAATAGCCTTAAGATCAGTCATATAAGCGTCAAAGTCAATTCTCATCTTAACATCTTCAACAGTCATCTTGTTTGCAGCTGCAATATCCTTCAGACCGTCATTGATTTCATCTTCTGTTGGAACAAGATTTTCAGTTTCAGCAACATATTCAAGAGCAAGTCTTAGCTTAACTTCATTTTCAGCTCTTTCAACG
>JAVBRC010000034.1:0-2750 GCA_031548405.1 Oscillospiraceae bacterium
GGTTCTGTTGCTGTAATCTGAAGTTCAACGAATGTTGGAGGCTCAACTGCAAAAACATTGCCCTTATAAGAACAGATCTTGCAAACCATTTCTTCCTTAACAAACTTAAAGTTGCTGCCCAAAACTTCTTCACCAATTGGAACCTGCTCATATGTTTCAGTATCCATGAAGTAATAAAGCTGGCCATCGTTGTAAGAATACTGCATATCCTTTCTTTCAATGAAAGCTGTTGGATATTTTTCTGTTGGGTTGAATGAACGCTCAACAACTCCTCCAGTGATAACATTCTTAAACTTTGTTCTTACAAATGCAGCACCCTTACCTGGCTTAACGTGCTGAAATTCCATAACCTGAACAACGTTTCCATCCAATTCAAATGTAACACCATTTCTGAATTCACCTGCTGAAATCATATAAATCTCCCCACCACCTCACTTAAATCATAGGTGGTTGCCGTCCTTACGGCTGACGGAAAGCCGAAATTTTTTTATTCAATAATAATCGGAATTTTATAAAAACGATTATAGACAAAATCATACAAATATAATACAATTTTGCTTTTATTAACTCTACAATTAATTTTACTACAATTTTCAAATTTTTGCAATACCCTTTTATAAAATTATCATTTTTTTAGGGCATTTTGTTAAATTTCTGCAGGATTTTTCAGTAACAACAACGAAATCTTCTATTCTGACACCGAATTCATTCGGTAAATAAATACCAGGTTCAATCGTAACAACCATATTTTCTTTTAATGTAGCTTCTGATTTTAATGATGCAGTTGGTGCTTCATGAATTTCCATTCCAACACCATGCCCCAGCGAGTGACCAAAAAAATCACCATAACCAGCATTTTCAATCACATCACGAGCCGACTTATCAAGCTCAGAGCAAGCCATTCCTGCTTTAACTTCGTCTAGAGCTTTAAGCTGTGCATCAAGGACAATGTTATAAACAGTTTTCATTTTTTCTGTCGGATTTCCAACACAAATTGTTCTTGTCATATCACTATGATATCCATCATAAACTGCCCCAAAATCCATCAAGACGAAATCTCCGTCACAAACTTTATAATCAGACGGAACACCGTGCGGCATTGATGTATTTTTTCCTGCGAGTGCAATTGTTTCAAACGAAAGTTCCTCTGCACCATTTTTTAGCATAGAATAATCAAGAAACAGTGAAATTTCACGTTCCGAAACACCAGACTTAATAAAGTTCAGAACAGCTTCAAAAGCTTTTTCTGCAATAAGCTGTGCCTTCTGAATTTTTACGATTTCCTCTTCACTCTTTATTATTCTCATTTCAGATATATTATCGCTCAATTGACTGCTTTTTATAAATTTAAATTCTGTAATTTTTTTTTCAAAAAGTGCCATACGGCTAAGAGTCATATTTTCTACCTCAACAGCAATAGTTTTAGCGTTATGCTTTTTCATAAGCGATACCATCTGCTCAGTAAAATTGAGCTGTTCGATAACCTCGCAACCCTTAACAGTATTTCTCGCCTTTTCGATATATCTGAAATCAATAAGAAGATATGCAGCATCTTTAAAAATCATCACAATACCTGCTGACGATTTCATGCCAGTAAAATATCTTCTGCTGATATCCGAAGTTATAAGTGCACAGTCTGCACCTTCTGGAAGAACCAGTCTTTCAATTCTATCCAAAGCTTATCCCTCCTGAGAATATTTCACAAGACCGTCCATTGCCATAAGATAGCTGCCAAATCCAAACCCTGAAATACTTCCTGAGCATACAGGCGCGATAACAGAATTTTTTCTGAACTCATCTCTTGCAAAAACGTTGCTTATATGAACTTCGACAACAGGAATTTTTATTGCTGATATCGCATCACGAATTGCATAGCTATAATGAGTATATGCACCAGCATTAAGTACAATTCCGCTAAACAAAGTTCTTGCCGAATGAAGTCTGTCAATAATTGCACCCTCATGGTTTGACTGAAAAATTTCACATTTTGCACCAAGCTCTTCAGCCTTATCCATAATCATATCACACAAGTCCGAATAATTCTGACTACCATAAACTCCAGGTTCTCTTTCACCGAGAAGATTGAGATTAGGCCCATTTATAATAAGTATTTTTTTCATAACTTTTTTCCTTTCATATAACATGACTATTTACAAACGTGGAACGCATAGCGAGGCGGTTATAATTTAATCTATCCGCCGAACGGCACATAAAAGTTTACTCAATTTTTTCAAAAATTGCGGTTTCCAAAGGCAGAGCCTTGGTCGCTCTCCACAGAGAGCGAAAGCAGCGTGACGCTGCACCCAATCGACAGTCGTCGGGCTTAGTTTGAGGGGCATACGACGAGCATTTTTTCTTTGGTTCTTTCTATTTTGCAATAGAAAAAAGAAAGAACGTAGGATTTATTAAGTCTATGAGGTTTAGTAAACTTGCCAGACATAGTTTTTCTGATTCTTAGGCTTAGTCAACTCGCAAGGTTCAGACTTTCTGACGTTTCAAAACTTCCCCACTATCGTGCGTTTTGAAAGGCAAATAGAACTCGACGTAGGCATACTTAGGATTCTTTTTTCACTTGCAAAAAAGAATCCTCTTTTTGCCTCTCTATCGTAAAACTAAGCCCGACGAATGTCGATTGGGTGCAGCGTCACGCTGCTTCACCAGAAAAAATGCGCTTGAACGATAAAGCATTTCGCTCGTTGCGACGAGCGACCAAGGCTCTGCCTTTGGAAACCGCAACCCTTTAAAAAGGG
>JAVBRC010000148.1:0-12326 GCA_031548405.1 Oscillospiraceae bacterium
CTTCACCTCGTTTTCAGTGGTGAAATGTGAAAGATATGATATTATGCAGTAAGTGTAACAAGCGTCCGGCAGTTGTTTTTATAACAACTATGAATGGGAATGAAAAGAAAAATGAAGGGCTTTGCATGAAATGTGCAAAGGACATGAATATTCCACAGGTTGCTGATTATATGGAGCAGATGGGTATTACTGATGATGAAATCGATCAGCTTTCAGAACAGATGATGGAGCTTATGGATGGCGATGAATTTGAGATGGGTGGGGCTGGAATACTCCCTAATTACATACAAAATCTTCTTAAAGATGAATTGAAAAATAATGATCTTGAAAGTGTTGGTGAAACTGAGAATGAAAATGAAAAGCAGCCTTCTGGCAAAAAATCAATTTTTTCTTCTCTAAAATCAGATAACAAAAATAAAAAGAAAAAAGAAAAGGAATTGAAATTCCTTAATAATTACTGCACTAATCTAAGCAAAAAAGCTGAAGATGGTGAGCTTGATAATATTGTTGGAAGAGATAAAGAAATTGCCAGAGTTATTCAGATTCTTTCAAGACGTCAGAAGAACAACCCTTGTCTTATTGGTGAACCGGGTGTCGGAAAAACTGCAATTGCTGAGGGTATTGCACAGAAAATTGCAGAAAATGACGTTCCGTTTAATATTGCTGGAAAGAAAGTATATCTTCTAGATTTGACTGCACTCGTTGCTGGAACTCAGTTCAGAGGCCAGTTTGAAAGCCGTGTTAAGGGTCTGGTGGCTGAGGTTAAGGCTGAAGGAAATATTATACTATTTATCGACGAGGTTCATAACCTTGTTGGAACTGGTGATTCTGAAGGCTCTATGAATGCAGCAAATATTCTGAAGCCTGCACTCTCAAGAGGTGAGGTTCAGGTTATTGGTGCTACAACATTTAGTGAATACAGAAAGTATATCGAAAAGGACAGCGCACTTGAAAGACGTTTCCAGCCAGTTACTGTAAACGAACCAACTATCGATGAAACTGTTGATGTACTTAAGGGCATAAAAAAATATTATGAAACTTACCATAAGGTTAAGATTAGTGATGAACTTATAAAGCAGTGTGCTGTTTTATCAGAAAGATATATTCAGGACAGATTTTTACCAGACAAGGCTATTGACTTGCTTGATGAAGCGTGTGCCTGTACTTGTATAAGAACTCCTGAGCTTGCTGAATATGACAGCAAGACAAAGAAATTGAAAATTCTTGAGGATATGGAAAAGTCTATTGAAGAAGAAAAAGAACCTAACTATGAAGCTTTAGCAGAGGTTAAGGCTGACATTATCAGAGTTAAAAATGAAATGTCAGAGCTTGAAAAGGTGATAGCTAATATTCAGGTAGGCGAGGGCGATCTTGCAAAGGTTATTGAGCTTTGGACAGGTATTCCGTCAACTAAAATTGCTGAAACTGAATTTTCTAAAATGTCTAATCTTGAGGAAAATCTCAAAAAGCATATTATTGGACAGGACGAAGCAACACATCTTCTTGCACAGTCAATTAAGCGTACAAGAGTTCAGCTTTCAAAACGCAGACGTCCAGCATCATTTATTTTTGTTGGCCCGACTGGTGTGGGAAAGACAGAGCTTGTGAAGGTACTCTCAAATGAAATGTTCGATTCAACTGAACCACTTATTAGACTTGACATGACAGAGTACATGGAAAAGCATTCTGTTGCAAGAATGATTGGTTCTCCTCCGGGATACGTTGGCTATGATGAGGCAGGACAGCTGACTGAAAAGGTTCGTCGTAATCCTTATTCAGTAGTACTTTTTGATGAAATTGAAAAGGCACATCCTGACATTATGAATATTCTTCTTCAGATTCTTGATGAAGGAAAAGTTAATGATGCACAGGGGAGAACTGTCAGCTTTGAGAACACAATCATTGCTATGACTTCCAATGCTGGCTCAACTGATAAGTCAACTGGTGTTGGATTTAACAAGTCTGTTGAGGACATTTCAAGAGAAAAGGCTATAAAGTCACTCAGAGAATTTTTAAGACCAGAATTTTTGAGCCGTATAGATGAAGTTATTGTTTTCAGACCACTTGTTAAGGAAGATTTTGAAAAGATTGCTGCACTCATGCTTGATGAAATGAAAGAACCTCTGGAAGAAAAGAATATTATTCTCAAGTATGATGACCAGGCTCTGAAGGCTATTGCTGAGGACGCTTTTGGTAAGATTTACGGTGCGAGAGATATTCGTAGAGTTATCAGAAAAGAAATTGAAGAGAAAATTGCAGATATAATAATTGATAAGAGCGGAAATGTTGCTGGGATTGGCATTAGTGCTGAGGACGGCAAGATTAAGGTTGATTATTTGTAATATGACATTCGATTAATAATGTAATAATTGTGCTTAATCGCCGTTTGGTAGGGAGAACTCACTAATCCCACCGAACGGCGATTAAAATTTTCACTTGATTTTATAAGTTTCAAAATAAAAGTCTATTAAACTTTTTTATAGCTTAATAGACTCAGTTTGTTGAAAAAGGTAGTAATCGACGAAATATGTTGACTATCCCCGCCGAATGGCGAAACAGTTTAGGTCAACCCTTTTTAAAGGGTTGCGGTTTCCAAAGGCAGGGCCTTGGTCGCTCCGCAGAGCGAAATCTTACAGCCTTTCAAAACGCACGATAGTGGGGAAGTTTTGAAACGTCAGAATAACTGGAAGCTTTTGTAAAATAAAATTCAAAGGAACGTAAAGAAAAAACGTCAGCCATCAGACTGACGTTTAAACGCTTATAATTTTGCAAGTAAATCAACTTTTTTTGTATTAAACTCATCTTCAGAGATTATACCCATATCTTTTAGTTTTGAAAGCTTTTCAAGCTGTTCCAGTACATCTGGTTCGTTTGATTGCTGTATAACAACCTGTGGCTGTGATGAGGCTGTTTTAAGAGCTTTTCTATATTCATGATAAATCGCAATAACACGTTCTGCTTCAACCTTGAATAATGTATTAATTTTATTTTTAGCACCAGAAACATTAATTTCAAGATCACATTGCTTAAATGCAGCGGTCAGAGCGGCATCAATAAGCATTACAGTTAAATCGTTACTATTTGAATTCTGAATTGTCTGCATGCTTGTTATATCTTCATAATAAAACTGACGGACATTGGCAGTCGCTCCTAAAAGTTCTCTATCCATGATGATAATTTGCTTAGTTGTACATACGACATAATCCTTAGCGGTAAGGCTATCAAGTCCCCATGCAAAGTATATTGCCAGCTCGTCATCATAGGTGAAATATCTGCTTACTTGCTCATAAATTTTATCACCGATTTTTTCGTGAATAATTGAATCGATTTCTTCATCAGTTATTTCAAAATCTTTTTCTTTAATGCACTTAAAGAAATTGTTCAAAGTTATAAAGTCTTCTTTATAGGCGTTTTCAGCCATGAAGCTTACAAGTTCCACTGAATCACATTTGAATACAAATCCACCATCAGCAGTATCTTCAAATATGAAGTTACTTATATCATTACAAGCAACACGGTCAATCGCAAAAAACTTTTTATCATCTGGCAAAGCGATTTTAAAATAAAGATAATTGTAGGTAAATACAAATTCCTGTTTATTGGCAGCCTTTAGGTAAATAAGTGGTTTTTCATTTGAATCAAACATAGGGAATGATTTTGAGATTGCTGTTACTTTTTTGTTGTCGATGTATGGATGCATGATAATATTTGATTTTTGTACACTATTTGCTGGTAGCAGTATTTTATCGTAAAAATCTTTTGTAAAATCAAAAACCATTTTTTCAGTAACATCTTCAAAAAAACCAGCTGAACCTTCACCATTTCGTTTTATTTCTGATACGATATTTACGCGTATTTCCTCAGCCTTTTGCATCATTTCATTGTTATATGCTTCCTGTGCAGCCTTTTTTTCTGCCATGTCTGCTTTAATTTGATCTGCCTTTTCCGCTGCTTTTTGTGCGGCACCTTCTGCCATACTTTTTGCAGATGCACCAACGTCTTTTAACTTGTCTAAGAATCCCATTTAAAATTCCTCCGTTATTTATTTAAAATCTGTTGTTATAAACTCAGATGAAACATATCCAATTGTATTTCCAAATAATACGATATACCAAGAATCATTGTTATCGGCATAACTTAAAATCTTAACCTTATCACCGTTGTTCAAAGTTGTTATAATATTTCCGTTATAGTCATTATCTCTGACATTTAATACACCGCTGTCTATATTGACAGTTCCGATGAATGGTTCCATTTCATAATCTGACTTGAAAAATGTTACGTTATCACTTGTAGTACCCCAGATAATTGCATTATTTTCCGGAACAAGTCTTAAATAACAGCTTTCATTATAGCCACTGTAAATAGCTGTATGCTCTCCCCAATATGGATCATTTTGATACTCAATCGTGTAGCTGAATCCAGTACCCATCCAGTAACTACTATCACCTTCTGTTGAAAGTGTCCCGCTTGCAATAAGATTATAGCTTATTTGTGCACCACCACTTCCATGAACTTTAATATTGAAATTATTTCCGTCCATGATTAAAGTCATGCCTTCACGAGGGTTTTCAATGCCACCGTTATAAACTCCCGACATATCAGCTATAGAATTATTTAATGCTTCTGTAGGCTTTTCAGTTGGGGCTTCTGTAGGCTTTTGTGTGGTTTCAGCACTTGTTGTTGTAGCCTCTGTGGTTACAACGGTTGTGGATATTTCTGTTGTTTCAGTGACTGCTGGGGTTGTAGTTATTGTTGTAATAGCTGTTGTGGTTTTAACATTGCCCGCACCAGATGTTGAATTATTATCATTTTTATTACCTAGCATAAAGTATGCTCCGACACCTAATGCCGCAACCAACACGACAACTATAATCGCAATCAGTCCACCCTTGCCTTTTTTCTGTGGCTGATTTTCGGTAACACCGTTATACATCTGCTGATTTGGATAACCTTGTGAATTGTCATACTGAAAGTCACCCTGAGGATATCCTTGTATAATGTTACCATTGTTGTCATACTGTAAATTATCCTGTGGATTTCCCTGCATATTGTTATATTGACCGTTAAAGTCCTGCTGTGGGTATAACATATACCCACAAACCGGACAAACCTGACTGTTATCATCAATTAAGGAATTACAATTCGGACAGTTCATTTAGTTCACTCCTGTTTACTGAAAATTCTGCATTTGCATATTCTGATTATTGTACTGGTTATTTTGATTGTTCTTGTTTGTTGTATTAAGACCGTAATATGTAAGGTATCCGACGATTGCTGTAAGAATGTAAGAAATAAGAATTAAGACAAAACCAATCTGCATTGATGATGAAATTTTTATTGTTTCTGACCCTGCACCAAATTCTTCTAAAAGTTCATTAGCTGCATCAGCACCAGCCTGCAGAGCCATAAATGCTGACTTGACATGTGCAAATGATATTATCTCAAAAATTATCGAAACTGCTGGGACTGCAATTGAAATTATTCTTCTGTAGGGTTTTAGTTGTGCAATGTAGTTCAAGGCAATCAAGAGAATTGGACCTAAAAACATTAGTGAAGAAATAATTGAACCGCTTGCACCAAATATTGCGTCAATACCGCTAAGTGATACGATTTCATCTTCAGAATATCCACCTGTAATTGTAAATTTAATAAATGGAAGGAAAGCAAAAATAATTGATAATACTGCACAAAGTGCAAGAGCATTCTTTCTTACAAACTCATTCTTTATTGGAATGTTATTTATATTCTGGTTAAGTTCAGCATCACTGATATCCTGCTTCATTTTTCCAAATGAATTTTTCATCTGGTTTGCAATATTTGAAAAATTCTGCTGGAACTGTTGATGATTAGGGTTCTGCTGGAACAGTTGATGGTTAGGCGCTTGCTGGAACTGTTGAGGGTTAGGGTTCTGCTGGAACTGTTGATGGTTAGGGTTCTGCTGGAATTGTTGTGGGTTAGGCGCTTGCTGGAACTGCTGAGGGTTAGGCGCTTGCTGGAACTGTTGAGGGTTAGGCGCTTGCTGGAACTGCTGTGGATTAGGAGCTTGCTGGAACTGCTGAGGGATTGCTTCAGCCTGTGGCTGAACTGGGGTTGCCTGTGGGTTGATGTTTTCGTTGTTTTCCATTGTAATTTCCTCCAAAGTTTTTTTGTTTTATGATTATCATTATACAAACATCATAAGACATCTCTATGTCCTACTAAAAAATTATATGGGAATAATTTTTGATGTTTGATAAAATAGGGTATTTCATATAAATTATACCATTTTACTACACTATTTGTCAAGTAACTTTTCTATTATTAATCTTAAAAGATCAATAATAATGTTATCATTATAATAAGGGGTGTTTAATATGAAAGAAAAGTTAATCGGTGACAAAATTCGTGATGCAAGAAAGAGGGCAGGGCTTACGCAGTTACAGCTTGCCAATCAATTGTTTATAAGTGAAAGTTATATAGCACTTATAGAAAGTAACAGACGTAATCCAAGTATGAACGTACTCACCAAAATCGCAGAAGCCTTAAATCTTACAACCGACCACATTGTTTTTGACATTTCTTCAAGAGATGCCAATTCGTTTACCAATGACTGGGAGAATCTGATACAAAACAGAACTCCTGAAGAGATAGAGAGTGGGTTAAAGATGCTTAGACATTATTTTGAGTGTCTTGACGATTTAAGTGATTAGTTTTTTAAAAATTCTTCCTCACAGAAAACACTAATTACATAGTTGTCATTAAGTGCATATCTACCCTGAATACAAACATTTGGGGTATTGTTATCTTTAAAGCGTTTAATAAAGTCTGGCGAAGCATCTTCAATACGTTCAGTCATACCCATCTGTCGATAGTTATCAAGGTCTTGTTTTGACTCCACGAAAAAGAATACTCCGATTGATGAGATGTCATCAAGGATATTTTCCTTACAGATTTGCAGGAGCTGGAGTTCCATTTCTGTGCAGATATATTTGGGGATATTTTCGGATTTCCAGATGTCTGTCAGTTTTTGAATTTTAATCATAAGCTGTCCTCCTTGTATTGTGTATACATATTATATAAAATTGGAAGGACAGATGGATGTCTTAGGAAAAAAGTTTTGTTAGATTTTTGAGTAGCGAAAGCGACGTGACGTTCGGCGAGGAGAGTTGACTTGTGGCACATTAGCGAAGCGACATTAGTTTAGGTCAACCCTTTTTAAAGGGGCAACGTGACGTTGCATCCATGCGACATTCGTCGGGCAAAGTTGACTAACCGCACGCAAAGCGAAGCGAAAATAGTTTAGGTCAACCCTTTTAAAAGGGTTGCAGGGTCAAGGGACAGAGTCCTTGTCGCTCCGCAGAGCGAAATCTTACAGCCTCAGAAGAGCATTTTTTCTTTGGTTCTTTCTATTTTGCGATCGAAAAAAGAAAGAACGGGGGAACTCGTTAAGGGGTTGAGGGTTAGTTGAGTTGCTAGGTTTATTTTTTCTGATTCTTTGGGTTAATTTTAGACTTTTTGTTAGTTATAAGGATGAAGACGCAGAGAAATTTGATTTTTGACAAATATTGACGGCAATGTTTAGTTGGCGGAGCAATATGATTGGTGTGGTAATTGGCGGTGTTATTGTCGGCAGGATTGTTTCAAGGTTTGTAAATAATATGTTAGCTGTAAAGCTGAAAAAAATTTGATGATACTATTTTGGAATACGAAAAGCAGTCGGAAGTTCATTTTAACAATGCGAGAAGTTACATTGACCAGAATTGGGAAGCAGTAAATTATATCCCAGATGAATATCGTACATCTGATTGTGTAGCTATGTTACATAATTATTTGTTATATGGCCGTGCTGATTCATGGAATGAAGCTTTGAACGTTCTTTCAGGTGAGTTACACAATCAGGAGATGCAGGCACATCAGGAAAAGCTGTTGTTAAATCAGCAGATACTCGAACTCAGGATTGAGGAGGCTGAGCATAGAGCGTGTGAAGCCGAGGCAATGTCGGAGAGTTTTGGCGGTGGATTATTATTTATTCTGATGGGTGTGGGCATTTATCTTCTTATTAGCAAAGGTGCTAAGAAGTTTGAGCGTAATTTAAAGGTAGTTGAGGAGTTCATTGAAAAGAACGTGTAGTCGGGGTGAAATTTACTAACCCCGCCGTTACGCAAATATCATAAAACGATATCTGAAATTATTAAAGTCCATTAAGCTGTAGATTAAACAGTTAAGGCAATACCGTAAAAAGCTGTCAGGAAGGCTTTGTGCGGTGTTGCCTTAATGGACTTTTTGGTTTTATGAAGTAATGCACGGAACGTCAGGGACGCCGTTCCTACAATATTATGATTTTTATATTGATTTTTCTGAGGTTTTCGGAATGCCGTTTGGGTACTGACCACGATACCAATAAGTGCTGCATGAAAAATCCACATAAAAATTAGTTTTAATCCTTGCTTTTTTATTGAAATTGTAGTATAATATGATAATAGATTAATTAGACAGGAGTATTGAAAATTATGGTAAAGAGTATTATAGATGAAGTAAAAAAAGCAATGACTGGTGATCCTGCGAAGGATATTCAAATTCTTCAGCAACATGGTGAAAAGTATAAGTCACATCCACAGGCTGCTGAAATACTAAAGGCTTTAAGCGATATGTCATTTGATTTACTTCCAGAAGAAAATAAGGCACATCTTAAAAATTCTATGTTTATAGATGGAAAGCGTATCGATCAGGCTTTTAATGAAACAAATGAACTTGTTAAAAATAAAAATCTTGATGCTGCAATTGAAATCCTAAAAAAGATTGAGGAAAAGGCTGATACATATTTTGCTGAAACTGAGGATGTTAAAAAAATGTCCTTTAGAAATAGGCTTGATGAGTATATTTACACTCATCTTTACAATCCAGAAAAAAAGTATGAGAGAACTCCTTTTGATTTTTGTCAGTATTTTTCAGCTTATGGCTATATGCTTGTTGAAAAGCATGATCCAGAGAGCGCAGTTGAAAAGCTTGAAAAGGCTATGAAGTATAATCCAGTTAATGTTGAGCCAAGATTTGAGCTTGCTGAGGCATATAAAATCATGCTTGAGCCTGAGAAACTTTTGGAGTGTATTCGTGAAACTCTGAATATTTCTACAACCCCTTATCATATTGCAAGATGTTATGCAAATCTGGGTTATTACTGTATCGAAATTAAGGATTATGATAGTGCGGTATGTTTTTATTATGAGAGCCTTATTTATGCACAGAATAATGCAATAAGTGGTGAACTTCAGCATATTAGTGCGATTACTGGAAAACAGATTGTTCCTCCAAATAGAGAAGAAGTTCTGAAAACCTTTGAAAAGTATGACATTAAGAACGGCCCTGATCAGGATATTGTTAACATTGCTTATTCACTTGGTAGTTATTGTATGGAACATAATGCACCACCACAGGAATCAATGTTTTATATGCAGATTGTATTTAATCTTACTAACAGCGAAAAGGTTAAGGAAATTATTGAAAGATTGCAGGCACAGATTGCTGCGGAGAATGCAAAGGTTAAGTAAATACGATACTATTTATAAATTATATTAAAAGTTCAGGTCAAATCCTTTTAAAAAAGGCTTGACCTGAACTTTATTTATATATACTTAAGTCACTATGCTATTTTAAGAGTTGTTCTCGCATAAATGTAAGCAATTTTTTTTCTCGCCTTGAAACCTGAACCTGTGAAATTCCAAGTGTCTTTGCCGTCACAGCTTGCGTAAATCCCTTGTAATACCGAAGTGAGATTAATTCTCTGTCCTCAGGCTGCATAAGCTCTAAAACCTGCCTCAAAGCGAGCGTATCGCCAATTTCAGTATCTGGTGCAGGGACTGCGATGTCAATCTGTCCACCGTTTTCGTCATTGTTGTCAGTTAACGAAACTGGTGGCATACTAACTGCTAAAGCCTCAGCTATTAAACATTCTTCAGTTTCCATAACCTCACTTAATTCACTAAGTGTCGGTTCACGTCCCATTTTTTTCGACATATCTTCTCTTGCACGAACAACCTTTAAAGACAGCTCCTTTAAACTTCGGCTTACCTTTATTGCACCACCATCACGGAAAAGGCGTTTGATTTCACCAAGTATTACCGGCACAGCGTATGTCGAGAATTTAACTCCTCTATCGCAATCGAATGCCTCAGCAGCCTTGAGCAAGCCAATACAGCCAGCAGAATAAAGGTCGTCATATTCAATGCCACGTCCCCTGAAACGGTTGGCACATAAATGCACAAGTCCAAGATGTTCTTCAGGCAAAGGCCTATTCATTTGTTTCACCAATCTTTTTCTTCATTGTAATAACTGTACCTTTTCCGACAACGCTTTTGACTGTCAGCTTGTCCATAAAGCTTTCCATAACAGCGAAACCAAGACCAGCCCTTTCTTCAAGTGGGGCAGAAGTATATAGTGGCTCCATTGCCTGCTTAATGTCGGGAATACCACACCCCTTGTCTTTAATTCTTATGTATAGTTCGTTTCCTGAAAGAATTCTTGCAGTTATTTCTATTGTGCCGAGTGTTCCTCTGTAAGCATGAACAATACAGTTAGTAACAGCCTCCGAAACAGCCGTTCTGATATCAGCAATGTCTTCAACACAAGGGTCAGTTAGTGCTGCAAAAGCAGAAACAGCCGTTCTTGCGAAGCCTTCATTTTCAGATTTACTGATAAAGCTTATTTTCATTTCGTTTACTGTGTTCATTTTTTACAAACTCCTTCTTCGTTGCAAATTGATGCAAGGCGGTCAATTCCTGACAGACGCATTACTTTCTTTATATGATTAGGCGGATTTTTCACGATAACTTTTCCATTTAATTCCTGCATGAGCTTGTAACGTCCCATAACAAGTCCGATTCCAGAGCTATCCATAAATCCGACTTCGGAGAAATCAAGGACTAACTCTAAAGGCTGTTTTTCTCTCAATACAAAATCAATCTCAGTTCTTATTCCTTTAGCGTTATGGTGGTCAATTTCACCAGATAGAACTGCAATTATTCGATTTTCTTCTTCCATTATTTTTACAGACATTTTTTCTCTCCTTTTAAACAGTATCTGAACGAGTATATCCGTTCAATTTCAAAAACATATTTTTTCACATATCTTTATTAGCCATTGCATTTATTCTAATATATTTAGTACGATTTTTTTGTCACATACTGTTGTTGTTAAAACAAATTTTCAGAAAACGTTTAACGTCCCATTTTATCGGGCTTAAACGTTTAATATATAATAAAATGAATTGATTTTAGTTTAAAAAAGTCGAAATTGGTTGTATTAAGGGTAAGATAATTACATTATAGTCAAAAGTGTACAACTATTTTATATAAATATATGCAAAACAGAGAAGAACAAGGATAAAGTTTAAAAGTTATTGACATATAAACGTTTTCGTGATATTATATACGTACAGAGAAGATATAAAAGCTTCTTTGATAAAAATTTAATATTTTTGGCAAACTTGTCGAAAGGCAAGGACGCAAAGCTGAGGGTCTAACCCATTTTTAAAAAATGGTACGATAGCCAGTTGCTGACACTTTGTAATTTCAATTACATCTTGTTGTTTAACGTTATGAAAATAGCGGCGTCTTTTTGTTATATAAAAAGACGCCGTTTTTGTTTTTATAAGTAAAATAGCAAGATACGTCAGGAGTTAAGAAAGAGAGTGTTATTATGAAAACAACAGTAGTAAATTCAAAAAAAGCGATCGCAGTTATTTCATCAATAGTTATGATGGTTTCGTTGGTTATTAACTTTACAGTAACAGCAATGACTTATTGCACATTGACTTACATGGCAGGCGATGTTGATAATCTTGTTGGTGCGTCAGAAATTAGTTTTGAAAAAATTATAAACACTACATTTGATGTAGCAGCATCAGATAGATTTTCAAGAAAAGGCTACTACATTAAATCATGGTCTATTCCATCAACAGGTGAAACTGTAGAAACTGGTTCACAATATACAATGCCGTCAAGAAACATAACATTTATGGCAAACTGGACTCCACAAACATATTCAGTTACTTTTGCAGGCGTTAAAGGCAAGACAACAAGCGGTGAGGCTAACATTTATATAAACGCAACATATGGAGATACAATGACACTTCCAGAAAACCCATTCATTTATGATGGCTATACATTCAGTGGTTGGAAATACGATGGTGTAACATATGATGCTGGAGATTCATTCCAGATTCCAGCTATTATATCAGGTTCAAAGATTGTTATTTCGGCTGTCTGGAAAAAGGGCACAGTAATAACAACAACTGCAGTAACAACAACTACGCCAGTTGTAACAACAACTACAACAACAACTCCAGT
>JAVBRC010000066.1:0-13226 GCA_031548405.1 Oscillospiraceae bacterium
ATAATTAAATTTAGAAGTATCAATCAAGTCAAGACGTTCAAGCCCAGCAGCAGCTAAAATTATACCGTCGTACTCTCCATTCAAAAGCTTTTTAAGTCGTGTGTCAACGTTTCCACGAATATCCTTAAACGACACATCAGAATATATTTTTTTAAAATTCTGCTGACGGCGAATACTTCCCGTACCAATAACGAAATCAGCTTTATTTTCAAAAGGTTTGTCATTTAAAGTCACAAGTACGTCACGATAATCACCACGCTTCAGAACCGCTGAAATTTCTAGGTTTTCTCCAAGTTCAACGGGCAAATCCTTTGCACTGTGTATAGCAATGTCAATCTCACCATTTTGCAGCGCTTTTTCTATTTCAGTTACAAAAATGCCTTTTCCTCCAAATTGCACAAGCGGCCTGTCAACTATTCTATCGCCCTTTGTTGAAATATGCACTACCTCAGTCTGCACTTCTGGAAAGTCTTTTTTTATAGCCTCTATCACCATTTCTGTTTGTCTGAGAGCAAGCTTGCTCTTTCGAGTACCGATTTTAATCTTCATAGTGTTTTTTCATTTCCTCTATTAAATTTAAAATATCATCTCTATTTATATCACTGTTTTCAGACAATTCTGAAATAACCATTTCAAAGGCTTTCTTTTTTTGTTCTGGTGTATTAAAACTACGCTTTATAACAGGTCGTATTTCACCAAGAATGTCAACACACTCATCTGCCTTATCCTCCAGCATTTTTTCAATCTTTTCACGCAACAGCTTTGAATAAAACGGACTTTTTCCAGAAGTCGTAATTCCAACAGTAATATTTTCTTTATGTACAAGTGCAGGAAAAATAAACCCACATTTTTCTTCATCTTCAACAGTATTCACAAGGATATTGCTCTGATTGCAAAGTTTAAAAATATGAGTATTAAGTTCTGAATTATCAGTTGCACCAATAACCATAAATGCATTTTCAATATCTTCATCTAAAAATTCACGGTATCTGATTTCAATGCCATCAAGCGATGAAATTTCCGAAATAACATTAGGTGCAATTACGATTATCTGTGCCCCAAACTCAATAAGTTTTTGAATTTTTCTCAGTGCAACCTTTCCCCCACCAACAACAAGACACCTTTTATCCTTTATATCAATGAAAAATGGAAAATATGCCACTGTTACGAACCTCCCAAAGAAGATTTTAAAACTTCCAATACAGCAGAAAACTGTTCCGAATTCAATCCTGATTTAAGCTTATATAAAACTTGTTCTGTAGAAAGTGCTGAAGCTTTTTTTTCTACATCATCACAAAATAGATAAAAATCATGAAGATCAAGTTCCTTTTTTAGCGTATCAATTTCTTCACTAATTATTTCTTTTGCTGACTCAACTGAATCAAGCTTTAGCAGGTTATTTTCCCTTGCAAGCTTTTCAAAATAGTCAATACTAATAAGCTTCACACCATCAATATTGCCTATAGATTCATCAATATCAGGCGGAACTGCCAGATCAATAAAAAGTCGCTCTTTTCTCTCTGCAATATAAGGTTCGAGCTTACGGCGTGTCACAGTGAAATGTGGACTAAATGTAGCACTTATTACACAATCTGCATTCCCTATACCGTCATATCGGTCAGAATAATCAATCATTCTAACATTCTCAGATATCAAAGAATCAAACAAACTATTATGATGTCTTATAGTTGCAGTTAAGGTAACATTTTTATGGGAAATAAGATTTTTCAAAACTGTCATCCCAGTTTTTCCTGTTGCACCAATTATTAGTACATTAACATTTTCCTTAAATTTAGCAGCTTCATTCGCTGCCAATGTTGCAATTGAAACTGAAGTTTTAGATAAAGCAGTTAAGGTTTTTACTTTTTTTGCACAGCAAATCGCTGACTGAAAAATCATATTTAACTCATACGAAACGTAACCAAGTTCCTTCGACAGCATATAAGCATTTTTAGTTTGTCCAAGAATTTCGTCCTCACCGATTACCATTGAATCAATTCCACAAGCCACCTTGAACAAATGCTTTACAGCATTTTCATTATAAAACGTCATTAAATATGATGCTAAAATTTCATAATCAACACCACTATAGCGTGCAAGCACCTTTTTAACGTGATCACAAGCCGTTTTAGTGCCACAAAAATAAATCTCCGTTCTATTACAAGTACAAAGAAAAATGCATTCTGTAACCTCTTTATTCGCAATAAGGTCATACATGATTTTTTTTTGAACTTCCATTGAAAAAGCAAAACTACGTCTTAATTCAATTCCAGCATTTTTATAGTTTATACTTATACAAAACATTAATTATCACAGCTTTCAGTACATAAAAATAGGCAATACCGCATAAAGATTGTATGCGGATTGCGTGCCAAGCCAACAGGCATAAATTTTATCAGTAGTTCTTTAATTATACCGTCTAGTGGCTGGAATGTCAAATCAAGATAAACTTAAATACACACCAAAACCCCTGTATTCAAATGAACACAAGGACTTTTGGTGTGTATTTTATAGCTTAATTATGCTCAGCTTAATATTTATCATCATCAAGATCAATCTGAATTAAATCACTTGACATCTGATAACCATTACTACTAGATTCAGTCATTCCAATTGAATCCTGTAATGTAAACTGAGTAATTTCTTCATGAAGCATCTGTGCCTGACCAGACAATTCCTCACTTGCAGCTGCACTTTCTTCAGAAGTAGCTGAGTTTGTCTGAACAACCGATGAAATTTGTTCAAGGCCTAGAGTAATCTGGTTAACAGCCTCTGCCTGTTCATTTGAAGCGTCCTGTATCTTCTTTATTGTGTTAACAACCATTTCTGACTGTTCCTTAACACTTTCAAGAGCCTTAGCAGTTTCTACGGCAATTCCAGTTCCCTTTTCAACGCTTGAAACAGAACCTTCAATAAGTAGCGTTGTCTGCTTCGCAGCATCAGCACTCTTTGAAGCAAGATTTCTTACTTCGTCAGCAACTACTGAAAATCCCTTTCCAGCAGCCCCAGCTCTTGCAGCCTCAACAGCAGCATTAAGTGCAAGTATATTTGTCTGGAAAGCAATATCATCAATAACCTTAATAATTTTACTAATCTGAGCAGATGATTCATTAATTTCATTCATTGCATCCATCATCTGTTCCATATATTCATTACTATTATTTATACCATTCTGAGATTCCAAAACATAATCACTAGCAATCGTAACGTTCTTAGCATTCTGATTAACCTGTTCTGAAACAGACATAATAGATGACGAAAGCTGTTCTATTGAACTTGCCTGTTCAGTTGCACCCTGTGATAGTGATTGTGCAGCCGTTGCAACCTGTTCAGCACCTGAATTAACCTGTTCAGCTGCAATATTAATTGACGACAATGTGTTATTAAGTGAACTTGAGATCCTATTAATTGACTCTTTTATTGAATGAAAATCGCCAACATAATCTTCAGTAACATCATTAGTCATGTCACCAGAAGCCATGCTTTCCATATGTTTTGAAATATCACGAACATATGTATTTAGTTTCAAGATAGTTTCCTTCAAAGAATCTGAAAGTGAACCAATTTCATTGTTAGGTGCTTTTTTAACATCTAAATTCAAATTTCCTTGAGACATTTCTTTAGCAATCTGGCATAAATTTAAAACTGGCTTAACAATAGAACCTTGTGTATACATACTCATAATAATGATTACAGCTGCCGCAACAACAATAGTTACTACAAGTATAATTGTAATGGCAGCTTGTTGTTCTCTTTCGATTGCGTCCATACTCAAGCCTGAAAATAAAGCTCCCACTACATTTCCATTTTCATTAATTAACGGTTTATATGATGCCATATATGATTTACCAGCAATTTCAGTTTTAGCTACATAAACTTCTTTATCTTCAAGAACCTTTTTAGCAATCTTTTCATCCATAAAAGTTCCGATATTTCTTTTATCATTTTTTAAAATTGTTGTATTAATTCTTTCGTTATTATGGAAGATTGTATATTCTCTGTTTGAATCCCCCTTAATTTTATCAAGCATTGAACTTTCATCAAGTGGATAAGCAACAGAAAGCGTACCAATTATTTCTCCTTCTTTATTAGTAATCGGCAATGCTGTTCTCGCACCAAGTCTTATAGTACTTCCTTCTTCAATAGAAGTTATAGTTTCACCAGATAGAGCTTTTTTTACATACTCCTTATCAGCGAGAGAATCATTCTTTTCGTCACTATAGTAACGTGCAATTACTACTCCATCGCTATCAGTAACTGTTATACAATCAGTTGTAAGGCTTTCAATTTTGTTAAATTCTTCTATAGCCCCATCGATAGCTTCTATTATTGCAACTTCATCACGTTCACTTACAGCTAAAGCCAAGGGATCATATTTAGAAATAGATTTTGCCGCAGTACTAGACTTTTTAAGAAATTGTTGAATTTCATTATCAAGAATTTCCAGTGAATAAATTGAATGATCATTAAGACTGGTATTTGTTATTGCGTTTAGCTTTACAAAAACCGTACCAAAAACTGATGCCGCGGTGATTAAAATTCCTAATACCGTTATCAAAGTTAAACTTGTTTTTATTTTTTGTTTCTTTTGCATATAACGTCAACTCCCTAATTCATTTTGATAAATTCAGTAAATAAAGTATATCACATGATTTATGAAAAGTCAATGTTTTTTCGTCATAAAATACAATTTTTCAATTGATTGGCAATTGAAATTTAGTATATTCATTGTGCATATATCACTTTTTAATAATTATACTCATTATTTCACGTGAAATGAAAGCATAAATTTATAATTTTTTCACAATTGGAATTTAAATATTTGTTAGTAATATATAAAAATATTTGAAAAAATTTATTTTCTATAGAATTTTTCAAGAAATTATGTTATAATGTAAAAGATATTTATTTTTTATTTGTTTGGAATAAGATTTGAAATTATATTTATAAGATTTACCTGAAAATTGGTAACAATAAATTAATATTCAATTCTCGCAATTCGAAAAAATAATACTAATAATTTCCGATAAAATACCACATATTACTTATATATTCGCATTTAGAAAATATATAAACATCAGTAAAAGCACTTTAAACTGACTTTGTAAGGTGGTACCTTTAATATTGTGAGGTGATAAATTTGTCAGATGTACTTTCACAAAGTCAAATTGACGAACTTCTTAAAAACTTAAATAACGCAGATACAGAAACGCTTGAAAATATGAGTGATAGTCTTTCTGAAAAGAAAATTAAGACATATGACTTTAAAGCACCAAAAAAATTCACTAAAGAACAACTCAAGTCCATCAGTAATATTTATGAATCGTTTGCAAGATTACTTTCTTCATACCTCACAAGTCTTACCAGATTTTATTGCAAAGTAGAAGTTCTACAAATTGAAGAACAGCGTTACTACGAATTTAACAATGCGTTGCCTGATTATACAATGATGGGTAATATTGATTTGATTTTCAATGAAAATAATGATATTATTGACACTAAATGTATGATACAATTTTCAAATGCTGTAACGTTTTCTTTAATTGACCGCCTTCTTGGTGGTGCTGGAAAAACCTTGGAAATATCAAGGGATTTTACTGATATTGAAATCAGAATCATGAAAAATGTTTTTGAAAAGTCTGCTTCATTTTTTCAGGAAGCACTTTCTATATATCTTGATGTCGACTCAAAACTAACAGACATTGAAACCAATGCTCGTGTTAACCAGCCAATTGCGTCCGATGAGGTTATTGTTCTTGCAACACTTCAGATAGAATATAATGATATTAAAAACATTATAACAATTACTGTTCCAGCTATTTCAATTGAATCTATTCTTTCTAAAAGTAATGGAAATCGTTCAAACAGGCTTAAACGATCTGACAATTCCAGAGAAAAGGAATATCGTGATGGTATAATCAGAAAAATATCACGTTCTAATTTTAAGGTTGAAGCACTACTCGCTGAAACAAAAATTAATCTTAGTGAAATTTTGTCATTACACCCTAATGATGTTCTTTTACTTGATGTGCCCATTGATCGCAATGTTTCACTTGTGATTAATAATGAAAAGCTTTTTGATGGCAAACTAGGAATTATTAACCATAAAAAAGCAATAAAAATATGTAATGTTTATAATACAAGGAGATAAAAATGGACGGGTCTGTTTTAAATGAAATGAAAACTGATGCCATTTGCGAAATTTATAATATTGCTATGGGATCGGCTTCTCTTGCTATTTCAGGAATGATTGATTCAACCGTTTCTATTACAAATCCACAAGTCACTGTTTGTAAGGCTAGTGAAATTGTCAGAACTAAACTGAGTCAATCGGTAAAAGGTATTCTTTTTAACAAAAACGAAAATTCAGTTTATGCTAAAATAAATTATGCACAAGGTTTAGACGGTACTTCTGTTCTGGTTTTCAGTCCGGCTGATATGCAAATGATTGTTAACAAGCTCATGGGGCTTCCTATGGAAGTAAACGATGACTTTGAATTTGACGAAATGAGTGTTTCCGCAGTAAGCGAAGTTATGAATCAAATGATGGGCTCGGCTGTTACAGCAATGTCACAAATGCTTAATAATACAGTCGAAATAACACCACCAGAAGCAGTTGTATCCTCAGATACTAAAACTCTTTACAGAATGCAAGATATCGCTGCATCTGAGAGTGTATGTGCAATTGCTTTTAATTTTAAAATTGATGATGTAATAGATAGTAAATTTATTATTATTCTATCAATTGAGATGGCAAATAATATAGCTTCAAGACTTCTAGGTGAGGATACAGAATCATCTGAAACTGATAGTGCAATTATTACTGATGAAAAGAAAGACGCAATTGGCGAAACTCAAAATATAATGATGGGTTCAGCTGCTACAGCACTTTCAAATTTCATGAATGCAAAGGTTTGGATTACAACACCAAAGGTAGGCATTACCAAAGCAGGTGATATGAAATTTAGTGATCTTGAACCATCAGTATGCGTAAAAATCAATTACATTAAAGGTATTCATGGTTCATCCTTTCTCGTATTAAAACAAAGTGATGTTCAGCTTATGGTAAACCAGCTTATGGGACTACCACCAGTTGTAACAGATGATTTTGTATTTGATGAAATGAATATTTCAGCAGTTTGTGAAATAATGAATCAGATGATGGGTGCTTCTGCAACAACATTATCTGAAATCATTAATACACCGACAGATATTTCGCCTCCTGAAGCAATAGTTTTAGAATCTTCCAGCGATATCTTAAAAATTAATAATATCAATGATACCGATGATGTTTGTAATATATCATTTGATTTGACCATTGATGGTATTATGAGCAGTCACTTTGTTACTATGCTCTCTATAGATTTAGCAAATGAAATGGCTGATAAAATGCTTGATAGTTATTCTTCCGAACTGAATGATTATTCAAAGTATGATAACAATGCTAAGAAAACTGCTGCTGAACCTGTAAAACAACCCGAACCAAAGCCTGCACCAAAAACTAAATCCAAACCTGCACCAAAGGTTGAATCTAAACCCGTACCACCAAAACCTAGAAGTAATACCAGCGTTAATACCAATAACCCTACAATTGCTAGAAAACTGCAAGTTGAGGATTATAATGTTGAATCATTTGACGATGATAATACTTTTCTTACAAAAAAACAATATAAAAACTTACGTACGCTTCTTGATGTACCTATGGATGTTACTGTAAGAATAGGTTCTACTCAAAAAAGTATTGATGAAGTTGGAAATTTTACCAAAGGTACAATTATTGAGCTTGATACGCTGGCAGATGAACCTGTTGAAATTATTGTAAACGGAAATCTTATCGCACGCGGAGATGTTGTTGTTGTTGATGATAACTTTGCGGTAAGAATAACTGAAATTGTTGAATAATATATTTGTAATAGTAAAGGAGAATTTATATAATGAGTAAAATTCTAGTCGCTGACGATGCTGCTTTCATGAGAATGATGGTTAAGGATTCCTTAACAAAAAATGGGTATACGGATATTGTTGAAGCTGCTGATGGTGAAATTGCCTGCAAGCTTTATGAATCTGAGAAACCCGATTTGGTAATATTAGATATTACTATGCCAAATAAAACTGGAATCGAAGCCCTTAGAGATATTAAGGCTATGGATTCATCTGCAAAAATTATAATGTGTTCTGCAATGGGACAGGAAGCTATGGTAGTTGAAGCAATTAAGCTTGGTGCTTTGGATTTTATTGTTAAACCTTTTAAGCCCGAAAGAATTATTCAGGCTGTAAACAAAGTACTCGGTTAAAAAACGAGGTAAACTATATGTCAATAAAAAATATTGAAGAACTTAATGCAATGCACGTCGACGTACTTACTGAACTTGGAAATATTGGCTGTGGAAATGCTGCTACTTCCCTTGCTTCATTTATGAATCAAGAAATAACTATAAATGTTCCTACTGTAAGAATACTTGGCTTTAATGAAATAGCTGAGTATGTAGGAGGCCCTGAAAATATAGTTATGGGATTACTTATTAAAATTGATGGCGACATAAACGGAATGATACTTTACATTTTTGATAAATACTTAATTGAGAATGTTATGGAAGTATTCTTTAACAAAGAAATCACTTCATTTACAGATTTAAATGAAATGGAACAATCAGCATTTTGTGAAATCGGAAATATTATGGCTGCTGCATATGTTAATGCTCTTTCAAGTATGACTGGTCTTACTATTGATATTTCAACACCTTCAATTAGTATTGATATGGCTGGTGCAATTTTAAGTGTTCCGTCAATTGAATTCGCCAAGATTGGTAGCAAGGTATTGTTTATAGACGATTCATTTGGTATTGGGAAGTCTAATAATAGCGTGAAAAGCAATATGATACTAGTTCCTGAAATGGAATCATTAAACAAACTTTTTGAAAAACTTGGAGTAATATAATGCAAAATATTATCAATGTTGGAATCTCTGATCTCAATGTGGCACTTCCACCTAATATTCTTGCTACATATGCACTAGGTTCTTGTGTAGGAATATGCTTACATGATAACAAGCTCAATTTAGGTGGGCTTGCCCATATTATGCTTCCAAGCAGTAAGGAAACAGCTAAAAGTATTGATAATTTAAGGCGATATGCAGATACTGGAATTGCAGAATTGGTCAATACTATGAGAATAAAAGGTGCTACTAATATAACCGCTAAAATTGCTGGTGGCGCTCAAATGTTTAAAACTAAACTTGATTCCTTTAATATTGGTGAACGAAATATTGAGGCTGTAAAAAAGACTCTTGCAGCATATAAAATAAAAATTATTGCTGAGGATACTGGTCTAAACTATGGCAGAACTGTATTTTTCCACGTTGATACCGGTGTAATGCAAGTGAAATCTGTCACAAAAGGAACTGTCTACTTATAAAAAATAGCTGTCCCACTACATTTTATAGTGCAACAGCTATTTTTTTATTCTATACTTCGAATTCAAGACTTTTAATTTCTTCACCGTTTAGCATTTTCTGTGCGTCTAATATCATAATAATCTTTTTATCAGTCTTGCCAACTCCATCAATAAATTGTCTTGTTTTAACATCTGAAAGCTTTGGTACTGGCAATATATCCTTCTTTTCAATTCCAATGACCTCATCAACTGTATCAACAATAAAGCCAACTTCAAATTCTTCATTATTTTCAGTATTGTTTAAATTAAGAATTATAATACAAGTTCTTTCATTGTAATCCATTTCGTTTTTACAAAAACGCAAACGCACATCAATTATAGGGATTAAGGCGCCTCTAAGATTAATCAATCCCTTGGCGTAATCTGGAAATTCAGGTACAGGAGTAATATTTTGCATTTCAATAATTTCACGAACATCTCTTATATGAAAAGCATAGTATTGTTTATCAATTAAAAATGTAAGGTACTTTTCTCCTTCTGCATCTTCATTTTCATCAACCTCATTATCGCTATTAAACCTATTTAAGATATCACTCATAATTAAAGCCCTCCAGACTTACAATTGTTTACAAATAAGACTACTTATTTTATCAAGTGGAGCCTGTATGGTGCATCCGCCACGCATAAACGCACTCATTGGCATACCATAAACAACACAAGTATCCTTATCTTGCCCAATAGTATAAGCTCCACATTCACGCATTCGTACCAATCCATCAGCACCATCTGAGCCCATTCCAGTCATAATAACACCGATGGCCCTTTTACCAGCATATTCAGCAACGCTGTTAAAAAGAACATCAACGGAAGGGCGGTGTCCTGAAACCTTTTCACCCTTTTCAACCTTTACATAGTAACCTTTGACATCCTTTTTAATACTCATCTGATAATCGCCAGGAGCCAAAAGGGCACATCCACTTTTTAATCTGTCACCGTCAACAGCTTCCTTAACTTGAATTGCACATAACTTATTAATTCTATCTGCAAACATTTTAGTAAAACCTGCTGGCATATGTTGAACTATAACGATTGGCGGACATTTCTCAGGCATTGATGTTAAAACGACCTGCAATGCATCAGTTCCACCAGTTGAAGCACCCATTGCAATTATTTTATCAAGTGATGAGTCGCTAATTACCTGTGAGGTCATGGCATTTCCTCTTGGGGTAGCAGTAGTTTTCTGAATCACCTTAGCTTGTGAAGCGGTTATAACTTTATTTCTTAGTTCCATAGCAAAATCCTGCATATCTTTTGGTTATTTTATTGTAGCTTTTTTAACATAATCGACTGCACCTGATTCGAGTGCTTCTAAAGCCCTTATTGGTGCTGATGAAACTATAACTGTCGGAATAGGATACTGTGGAATCAATTTCTTCAAAAATTGAATTCCACTCATTTTTGGCATCTCCACATCAAGAGTTAAAACATCAGGCCTAAGCTGAATTATTTTATCTCTGGCTTCATAAGGATCACTCGCTTTACCGACAATTTCAATAATTTTATCATTTTCAAAAAATTTAGCTAGAGTTTCACGAAAGAAAACAGAATCATCTACAATTAGTAATTTAATTTTTCTATCAAGCATTTTAGATTCTCCTATTTAATTTTTTTCTGATATGTTGCTGGTTTAATAAATGTATATTTTGAATTTTTTGATATTGTTTCGGCATGTCCTATAAAAAGATAACCATTATCTTTTGTAGCTTCATAGAATCTTTCAACCAAGCTGTTTTTAGTTTTTGCATCAAAATAAATCATAACATTACGACAAGAAATAAGGTCATATGGTTTTTTGTATTCGATTTTATCCATGAGGTTAAATTGTTTGAAAATAACCTCCTTTCTAATTCTGTCAATAACTTTGTATGTTCCATCGGCTTGTCGGTTAAAATATTTTTCCTTCCAGTCAAAAGGAAGATCTTTTAATGATTCTTCTGCGTAAACAGCATTTTTAGCTTTTTGTAAAACATTAGTTGAAATATCAGTTGCAAGAATTCTAAGATCCCAGCCTTTTCTTCTCCCGCCAAAATAATCATCAATAACCATTGCAATTGTATATGGTTCTTCTCCGGACGAGGATGCTGCACACCATATTCTTACATCCCTATTTAGTACATTTTTTTCGACATAAGGTAAAAATACTGATTTCATAAACTCAAAATGCTGTGGCTCTCGCATAAAATATGTATGATTAGTTGTAAGCTTATTTACTAATGTTACTGTTTCTTTACCACTTTTGTCCTCAAACACACTATTAAGATATTCCGTATAACTAGAAAATCCCCTATCAGCTATCATATTTGATAGCCTGCCCTCAATTAATATTCGTTTTCTGCTCAAATCAATTCCATATGTTGAATGCATGAACTTAACCAATCTATTAAATTCATTATCTGTAATTTTTATTATCATAATATGATTTACTCCAAAATCAGTTTATGTACGTCAAGAAGCTGTTTTATTTCGCCATTCGAATCAATAATGCTCTTGATATATTGATTCTGATTTACGTCTTTAAAATCAGGAGCTGAACAGGTGTCAGTTGGCAAAACAGTAGTTATTTCCCTAACACGATCAGCAATGAGTCCAACTGTCAGCTCGTCAAGCTCAACAACGATTATACACGTTTTATCGTTATAAGGAATCTCCGGTTTGTTTATCTTATGCCTGATACTTATAACAGGTACAACCTTACCTCTTATGTTTATTACACCTTTTATAAATTCAGGTACTTTAGGAACAACTGTTATCGGCTGAACTCCTATAATTTCAGTAATATACTGTATTTCTATTCCATATAGCACATCACCTATGTAATATAACAGAATTTCTCCACCATTTGTATTAAATTCATTCGCCATACTTTTTTCACCCTCCTTTATCAGCTATCTAAAATTATATTACTAATATCAAGAATAATAGTAATGCTTCCATCTCCAAGGATTGTACATCCCGCCATTCCCTGTTGCTTTATGTTATATTGATTAAACATAGGTGAAAATGGCTTAACAACAACCTGCTGCTCACCAATAAGCTCATCAACGAGAATACAAGCACTTCTTCCTTCAGCCTCAACAAGAACTGCAACTCCATCATAAATGCTGTCTGATTCTGGTTCAAGACTATAAAATTCATGAAGTCTTATAAGTGGGTAACACTTATTTCTTATTTTAACAATTTCCTTTTCTGATGTATCATAAAAAACCTGATTTTCTTTCAGTTTTATAAATTCTTTAATAACATTAATTGGAATAGTGAATATTGATGGCCCAACTGAAACCTCAATACCATCAATAATTGCAAGTGATAATGGTATTTTAATTATGAAGTTAGTACCTTCCTTAGGTTTACTGTCAACAGAAAAAGTTCCACCGATTTTTTCAATACTCTTCTTTACAACGTCCATACCTACGCCACGTCCAGAAAATTCAGTAACCTCAACGTTAGTTGAAAATCCTGGAAGCATAACCATGTTATAGATTTCTTTCGGTGTATACTCTTCTTCAGGTCTTGTAAGCAAGCCGTTTTCACTAGCCTTTTTCAAAACTCTTTCGCAATCAATACCACCACCATCATCTGAAACAACAATAATAACTTCACCAGATGAATTATATGCGGATAGCATTATAGTTCCCTGAGGTGATTTACCATTTGCAATACGTTCAGCCGCAGTTTCTTCAATACCATGATCCATAGAATTTCTTACCATATGCATCAACGGCTCATTAAGACTATCAATAATACTCTTATCAACTTCAGTTTCTTCACCTTCA
>JAVBRC010000176.1:0-11954 GCA_031548405.1 Oscillospiraceae bacterium
TGTTCTCAATGTGGTGGTTCAAGTCTTAAACAAACAGGCTTTGGTACACAAAAGCTTGAAGAACAGCTTGAAAACCTTTTTCCAGAGGCGAGAATTTTGCGTATGGATGCTGATACAACAATGTCAAGATATTCATATGAAAAGAATTTTAAGGACTTCGGAAAAGGCAAATATGATATAATGATTGGTACGCAGATGATTGGAAAAGGTCTTGACTTTCCAAATGTTACACTTGTTGGTGTTTTATCTGTTGATAAGGCTCTGTTTGCAGGAGATTTTCGTAGCTATGAGCGTACATTTTCACTTGTTGCACAGGTTGTAGGTCGCTGTGGACGTGGCGAAAAAAAGGGTAGGGCATATCTTCAGACATTTATGCCAGAACACTACGTCCTTAATTTAGCTGCACTTCAGGATTATAAAGACTTTTATAATGAAGAAATATCAGTCAGACGTGCGTTGATATTTCCACCAGTATGTGATATATGCGTACTTGGAATAAGCAGTGAGGATGACTCTAAGGCTGGCGGCGCAGCACAAAAGCTGCTTGAAATAATCAGACAGCTTTTAAAAACAGATATAAAATTTCCATTAAGAGTTTTAGGGCCTGTAAGATGCTCATACGGCAAAATTAATGGGAAATTTCGCTATAGACTTATTTTAAAGTGTAAAAATACTGTTGATTTCAGAAGCTTTATTAAAAGCACACTTTATGAAATAAATAAATATAGTGAATATAGCAAGGTAAATATATATGCCGATATTAATGGTGATATCGGAATATAAAGTCAACACAGTAAAAGTACTGTGTGGTTGTCTATAATTGGAGGTAATAATGGCACTTAGAAAAATTGTTAAAATGGGAGAACCAATTTTAAAAACTGTATGTAAGCCTGTTGAGGTTTTTGATGAAAAGCTTGCAAGCTTGCTTGATGATATGGCACAAACACTTGAAAAGGCTCAGGGCGTTGGTCTTGCAGCTCCACAAATCGGAATTTTAAAAAGAATATTTATAATGGATTTTGGAGAAGGCGTTATTGAATGTATAAATCCTGTTATTGTTAAAGAAGGCGGAAAGCAAAGAGTTGTTGAGGGCTGCCTTTCATGCCCAAATAAATGGGGTTACGTAGTTCGTCCGGCTAAGGTTAAGCTTAAGGCGCAAAACAGATTTGGTAAATATTTTATGGTTACACTTACTGAGCTTGGTGCACAGTGTGCATCGCATGAAAATGATCATCTTGATGGAATTCTTTTTGTTGAGAAGGTAGTTGAATTTGTAAAACGTGAGGGTTAGAATATGAAAATAGTTTTTATGGGTACACCGGACTTTGCAGTTCCATGTCTTAAGGAACTATGTGAAAATAAATACGATGTTGCAGCAGTTTTTACACAGCCTGATAAGCCAAAGGGCAGAGGCTATAAAATGATTCCAACACCAGTAAAAAAATGTGCTTTGGAATATGATATTCCAGTTTATCAGCCCCTTTCATTAAGAAAGGGGGATGATGCTGAAAGCTCATTTGAAACTCTGAAGGAGATTTCCCCAGACCTTATAATTGTTGTGGCTTATGGACAGATTTTACCACAGAATATTCTGGACTTGCCAAAGCATGGCTGTATAAATATTCATGCTTCACTTCTGCCTGAATACAGAGGCGCTGCACCAATTCAGTGGAGTGTTCTTGATGGAAAAAGTGAAACTGGTGTTACATCTATGAAGATGGAAGCTGGGCTTGATACTGGAGATATGCTCATTAAAAAGAGCCTTGAAATCGGTGAAAATGAAACAGCGTCTGAATTGCACGACAGATTATCCCAGCTTGGTGCAGATGTTTTGATTGAAACTGTTAAAGCAGTTGAAGATGGTAGTCTTACTGCTGAAAAGCAAGACGATTCAATTTCAACTTATGCTAAAATGATTACTAAGGAAATGAGTTGTCTTGATTTTAATGAAAACGCACAAACTGTGCATAATATAATAAGAGGAATAACAGGTTTCACTGTCCTTGATGAAAAAAGACTCAAGGTTTATAAAAGTGTTATCGAAGGTGAAAGCAGTGCACCAGCCGGTTCTATTACAAACGCTTCAAACTTCACAGTTGTATGCGGAGATGGTAAATGTGTAAGATTTACTGAGATACAATATGAGGGCGGAAAGCGCATGAAAACAGAGGATTTTCTTAGAGGAAGAAAGCTAACTGAAGGAATGATTTTGCAGAAGTAAAGGAGTTACTTTTATTATGTTTTTTTATGATTATTACTGGCTTATTTTAATACCGGTTATTGTAGCAATGATTGCATCGGCAAATGTTAAATCGACTTATAAAAAATATGAGAATATAAGGAATTCAAGAGGACTTACAGGCGAAATGGCTGCGAGAAAAATACTTGAAGCAAACGGTCTTTATAATGTCAGAATTGAGCATATAGCCGGAAATTTATCGGACCATTTTGATCCTCGTGATAATGTTGTAAGACTTTCTGATTCAACTTATTCAAGTTCGTCAGTAGCTGCCGTTGGTGTTGCCGCTCACGAAGTCGGACACGCAATACAGTTTGCTTCAGGATATTCACCAATGAAGCTCAGACATTCAATTGTAAAGCTTACTAATATTGGTTCAACACTTTCTTATCCTCTGGTAATTTTAGGATTACTATTTAATTCAGCATTGGGTGAATTTTTTATTAATGCTGGAATAATTTTATTTCTTACAGTAGTTGTATTTCAATTTGCAACACTTTTTGTTGAGTTTAACGCAAGCTCAAGAGCTATGAAAACTCTTGAAAACAACCATATACTCGAAGGCAACGAGCTTTCAATGTCCAAAAAGGTTTTATCAGCAGCAGCGATGACCTATGTTGCGGCATTGTTTACAGCAGTTGTCAATCTTTTAAGATTGTTGCTAATGGCAAACAATCGGAACAGGCGGAACTAGATGGCTGATGCAAGATTTCAAGCTGTAAAATTGCTTGGAAAGACATTTGGTAAGGGCGGATATTCAAAGATACTGCTTGACAGTGCTTTATCTGAAACTAGTATGGACGAGCGTGATAAAAGGCTTTGTGCTGCGATTTATTACGGAGTTCTTGAAAGAAAAATAACACTTGATTATATTATTACAGGCTACTGTAAACAAAAAATTTCAAAGCTTCGTCCAGAGATTCTTAATATTTTAAGAACTGGAATATACCAGCTGAAATTTATGGATTCTATTCCTGATAGTGCGGCTGTCAATGAAAGCGTAAATCTTGTCAAAAAGCTCAAGCTTAATAATCTTTCAGGATTTGTAAACGGTGTTTTGCGTAGCTTTATCCGTGACGAGAAAAATATTAAATATCCTGAAAATAGAATTGAAAGGCTTTCAGTGGAATATTCTGTCCCACAATACCTTGTAGAGCTTTTATTGGAAAACTACAAGGAAGATGGTCTTTCATTAATTGAAACCTCAGTTGGAACACCACCGATTACAATAAGGCTGAATACAACTGCTTATAGTGTCGATGAGATTTTAAGTGAAATCCAGGAGTTAAATCCAGTTGAAACGTTTTTAGAAAACTGTTATGAAATTAATTCAGCTGATATTACACATACATCTGCATATAAAAAGGGTATGTTTCATGTTCAGGATATAGCTTCACAGCTTTGTTGTCTGGCACTAAATCCATCAGAAGGCGACTTTGTTTTGGATTTGTGTGCAGCCCCTGGTGGAAAATCCTTTACTTTAGCTGAAATAATGAACCGTAGAGGGAAAATTTATAGCTTTGATTTGCATGAAAAGCGTGTTAAGCTAATCAAATCTGGTGCAAGCCGTTTAAAGCTTAGGAATATTGAGGCTATGACTGGAAATGCAACGGAATTTAACGAAAAATTACCTATGGCTGATAAAATTCTTTGCGATGTACCATGTTCCGGATTGGGTGTTATAAGACGTAAGCCGGAAATAAAATATAAATCTTTTGAAGAATTTGACAGACTGCCTGAAATACAGTACAATATACTTGAAAACGCTTCACGTTATCTTAAAGTTGGTGGAGAACTTGTTTATTCAACTTGTACTGTTAATCCGGCTGAAAATGATGAAGTCATTGAAAAGTTTCTGAAGGCACATCCAGAGTTTAAGCCAGTTAATTTTCTAGAGGAATTTGGACAGCCTTTCGGTACATATAAGGCGACACTTTTTCCAAAGAATTTTGGAAGTGATGGATTTTTTATTTCAAAAATTATTAAAACGGAGTATTAAAACTTGGAAAAAATTGATATACTATCATTAAGCCTGTCTGAGCTGGAAACTGAAATTGTAAAGATGGGTGAGAAAAAGTTTAGAACAAAGCAGATATTTGAATGGCTTCATGTGAAAAAGGTAAGAAGCTTTAATGAGATGAGTAATCTATCTATACAATTTCGTGAGAAGTTATCTTCTCAATTTTGTATAAATCAACTATTTGTTGCCAGAAAGCTTGAATCAAGTATAGATAATACTGTAAAATATCTATATAGACTTTCTGACGGATGTTATATAGAAACTGTTCTTATGGAATATAAGCACGGGACAAGCCTTTGCGTATCAACACAAGTTGGTTGTAAGATGGGTTGTCGTTTCTGTGCATCTGCTATTGCTGGCTTTGAAAGAAACCTTGAACCATCGGAAATTCTGGGACAGGTTTATGAATCGGAGCGAGATAGTGGTAAGAAAATTTCTGGAATTGTTTTAATGGGAATTGGCGAACCACTTGATAATTATAAAAATGTTCTGAAGTTTTTAGAACTTATTTCTGCACAAGACGGAAATAATCTTAGTCTTAGACACGTGACCTTGTCAACATGTGGAATTGTTCCGAAAATCAAGGAACTTGCAAAGCTAAGGCTTGGGTTGACATTGTCTGTTTCACTTCATTGTCCGGATAATAAGGGACGAAGTGAAATAATGCCAGTCAATGATGCGTATAATATAGAAGAGCTTATGAGCGCAACTAAGGATTATGCTGAAAAAACTGGTAGACGTGTGACTTATGAATACGCTGTTATAGATGGTGTTAATTCTGATAAAGAAAGTGCTAAAAAATTGGCATCAATTTTGCGTGGAATAAATTGTCATGTTAATTTAATTCCAGTAAATGCGGTTAAAGAGAGAAATTATAGATCCAGCCGTAATTCAGCAATGAAATTTTCAGAGTATCTGACTCAAATGGGAATAAATGCTACTGTCAGAAGAACTCTTGGAAGCGATATAAATGCAGCGTGTGGACAACTTAGGCGTGAAGTAACAGAATAAAGATATTTGAGAGGTGAACGATATGAAGTATGTCTGTGATACAGATATAGGCTTGATGAGAGAAGAAAATCAGGATACTGTTCGTGTGGAAGAGTATTACGGTAATATACTTGCTGTTGTGTGTGACGGAATGGGTGGAGAACGCTCCGGACAGGATGCAAGCAGAATAGCTATGAATGAGGTGTTTACCCGTTTTAGTTCAGATTTTTCTCCTGATATGGATACAATATTTGTAAGACAGCTTATGACTGCTTCAATATCGGCAGCTAATTCTGTTGTTTATACAACAGCGAAAATGAATTATAGAAGTTTTGGTATGGGTACAACTTGTGTTGCAGTTTATATAGATGATAAATATATATATATAGCTAATGTTGGGGATAGCCGTGCTTATTATATGGATGAAAACGGTATTCACCAGATTACAACTGATCATACCTTTGTAAATTATCTTCTTATGCAGGGGAAAATTGAACCAGAAGAAGTTCATACACATCCTAAAAGAAATATGCTGACAAAGGCTGTTGGAGTTGAAAGAGTTTTAATACCAGACTTTTTCAGATTGAAACGTGAGAAAAAATTCACAATACTTTTATGCTCAGACGGACTGTCAGGATATTGCAGTGATAGTGAAATTTTTGATGTTATGAGCAAAACCCCGCTTGAAGAAATGTCGAAGGCTCTTATTGACCTTGCACTCAGCAAGGGTGGAAGAGATAATATAACCCTTGCAGTGATAACAGACTGATTTATTTTTACAGGAGTGGAGAATAGATGGATAAGAACATAGGAAAGAGATTAGACGGACGCTATGAAATAACGGAGCTTATCGGCGAAGGCGGAATGGCTGATGTATATAGAGCAGTTGACGTTGTTGATAACAAAAATGTAGCAGTTAAGATATTAAAGAGAGAATTAGCTGAAAGTGAAGAGTTTTTAAGAAGATTTAGAAATGAATCAAAGGCAATTGCAGTTTTATCACATCCAAATATTGTTAAAATTTATGATGTGGGTTTTTCAGAAAAAATTCAGTTTATTGTCATGGAATATATTGATGGTATAACTTTGAAAGAATATATGGAAAATGAACGTGTTTTGAGCTGGAAGGATGCCGTACACTTTGTTACACAAATCCTTCGTGCTTTACAACACGCCCATGAAAGAGGAATTGTTCATAGAGATATCAAGCCACAGAATATTATGATGTTTACTGATGGAACAATCAAGGTCATGGATTTTGGTATTGCTAAATTTGCCAGAGAAGAAGGTAAGACTGCGACTGATCAGGCGATCGGTACAGTTCACTATATAAGCCCTGAACAGGCTAGAGGCGATATAACAGACGCTAAGAGTGACCTCTATTCTGTTGGTGTAATGCTTTATGAGATGCTGACAGGACAGAAGCCTTTTGATACTGATAATCCGGTATCAATAGCAGTTATGCATATGCATAACATTGCAGAGCTTCCAAGAAGAATTAATCCTGATATTCCATCACCTCTTGAGGAAATTATTGTTCATGCAATGGAAAAGGTTACTGCCTCAAGATATCAGACTTCACTTGAAATGCTTAGGGACATAGATCGCTTTAAGGCGGATCCGGATGTTCGTTTTGGTTATATAACTAATCAGCCAGAAGAAGATATGAAAACAAAATATTTTGCAGCTGTAAATGAAATACCAGAAGAATATCCTGAAGAAGAATATACTAACGGCAATGATGAAATTTACAATGCTAATGATATTTATGAAGATACTTATGATGAGGATTACAGTGATTTTGAGGAAGAAGGGGAGAAGAAAGGAAAATCTCTTTTTGTTCCAGTACTTTCAGCAGTTACAGTTGTTGTAATCATGGTTGCAGTATTCTTTATTGCAACACTTATAAAAAATATGTTCACAGAAGATAATACAACGGTATCTGAATTTGCAATGCCAAATCTCGTAGGAATGGACTATAATCAGGCTGTTGAGGCTTATCCAAAGCTTGATATACAGGTTGACTCGACAGAGTGGTCGGAGCTTGAAAAGGATAAGATTTTTTACCAGAATGTATCCGAAGGTAACGGCGTTAAGAAGGGCGAAATTATCAAGGTTAAGGTTAGCCTTGGTGCTAAAACAATAAAAGTTCCAAACGTAATAAATTATCATTATAAAACAGCTGAAGAGGCACTTCGTGCGAATGGTCTTGAGGTTGAATTTAAATATCAGGAAAATAAAAATTTCGAAGAAGAAATTGTCTTTGACACCGAGCCGGCGGCTTTGGAGGAGGTTACTCCTGGAACAACTATTTTGGTTTACGTCAGCAAGGGTAAAGATGTTGAAGAAATCGAAATGGAAAGCTTTATTGGTAAAAAGATTGAAGACGCTAAAATTCAATGTGGAATTTGGGGACTTAGTGTAAAGACTGAAAAGAAGGATTCCAGTAAAAAAGAAGGAACAATTCTTGAACAAAGTATTGAAGAAGGCGAGAAGATTCCAGCAGATTCAACAATAACATTTGTTGTCAGCACTGGTAAAGAGCCAGAGGGAACTGTTGATATGACATTCTTCTTCCCAGGTGACTCAACAGGAAGATTTACAATCAGTGCATATCAGAATAATGTGAAGATTTTTGAAAGTTTTACACTTTCTGCTGATTACTCAAAGGAAAATCCTATTTCAGTAACTGGTAAGGGTACAGAGGTTGAAGTTACAATGGTTCTTACAAACCTCAGTAACAATATGACAGCTGCTTTAGGAAAATATACTATGGACTTTGAAGCTGGAACGTTCTCAACAGTTTCTGAAGATATTGATCTTGCATTTATGACGGTTGATGGAATGTATGCACCTCCGACAGAAGCACCATATGTTGCACCGGAACCTGAGCCGGAACCTGAGCCAGATCCAGTGCCTGAAACAGAAGCACCAAAATCTGATGATACTTCAGATGAAGGTGAAAGTGAATGAGGGGCATTATAACAAAATCCATCGGAGGACTCTATTTAGCAGAGTCCTCCGATGGTGTATATGAATGTAAGGCTAGAGGTATTTTTAGAAATCAGGGAATATCTCCCGCAGTTGGTGATATGATTGAATTCCAAGATGGTGTTATAACAGAAATTTTTGAAAGAAAAAATAATCTTATCAGACCACTTCTATCAAATATTGATTATCTTGTTTTTGTCGTATCTGTTTCGCGACCTTCACCAAATCTTCTCTTGCTTGATAAGTTTATAGCTGTTGCTGAATATCAAAATATTGTACCTATGATTGCAGTAACTAAGATTGATATTGACAGCTGTGAAAAAATTCTTGAAACTTATAAGGCCGTAGGGATTAAAGTTCTTGCTATTGATTATAGCTTAGACGATCCAGCAGAAGAAATCAGAGAGCTGCTTAAAAATAAAATCAGTGCTTTTACTGGAAACAGTGGTGTTGGAAAATCAACTCTTTTAAACGCTATTTGTAGTGATCTGGATATTCCTACGGGTGAAATCAGTAAAAAGCTTGGAAGAGGTAAACACACAACCCGTCATGCGGAACTTTATAAAATGCCTTGGGGTGGTTATATAGCTGATACTCCTGGATTTTCAACCTTTGAAACGGACAAGTACAATATAATAAAAAAGGAAGAACTTAGCAGTTGTTTCAGAGAATTTAGAGAGTTTGAGGGAAGCTGTAAATTTCGTGATTGTTCGCATACCTGTGAAAAAGGTTGTTGCATTATTGAAGCTGTTAAGAATGGTAAGATATCGCAATCTCGTCATGAAAATTACTGTGCAATGTACGAGGAAGCAAAAAAACTTAAAGAATGGGAGCTTTAACCTTGATACAGAAAAAAAAATGCTATATATTTTCGGGTTCTCCTGATGCGAAGTGCAGTGGGGTTGTTTTTGATAAAAACAGATATGTAATTTGTGCTGATGCAGGTTATTCCCTTGCTAAGAGGCAGGGGATTTTGCCTGATGTTATTTTAGGCGATTTTGATACATATAAAGAAGAACTTCCGTCCGAATGTGAGATTATAAAGTATCCTGAGGATAAGGACGACACCGACACAATGCTTGCTGTTAAGCTTGCTTTGGAGAGAGGCTTTAAAAATATAGTTATTTGTGGGGCAATTGGAGGTCGGCTTGACCATACATTTGCCAACATACAGGCTTTGCAATACATCATGAAGCATGGTGGTAATGGTGAGCTTGCTGGAGATGGAAGCTTTGCAACGATGCAAGGGCCTGGTGTAAAGGTTTACAGTCAGATAAGTGGTTATTACTTTTCGCTTTTTTCATTTACAGAAGAATGCTCTGGTTTAACTGCGACTGGGTTTAAGTACCCGCTTAAAAATGCGGTTTTAAAAAATAGTTTTCCGCTTGGAATCAGTAATAAAGTTACGGGGAAATCGGGTGTTATTTCACTTGAAAAAGGTGTGTTACTAGTTATTTTTTCAAAAGATATGAACCAAAACTGAAATTTAGAATATAATAGATTATAAATTGTTTCAGTGGAGGTAATTGATATGAAAATTGTTGTAATAAAAAGTCCAAAGGTCCTGTCAGGTTTTTTTCGTTTGATATTCAAGATTAAAAAAGAAGAAAATCCAGAATAAAAAATACGAACATAATGGGGGCAGCGTAACGCTGTCCCTATGCCGTTTTATGGGCATATTAAACTAACCCCGACGAATGTCGTATAGTTTAGGTCAACCCTTTTTAAAGGGGCAACGTGACGTTGCATCCAATCGCCGTTCGGCGGGCAAAGTTAACTAACCCCGACGAATGTCGTATAGTTTAGGTCAACCCTTTTTAAAGGGTTGCAGGTCAAGGGACGGAGTCCTTGTCGCTCCGCAGAGCGAAATCTTACAGTCTTAAAAGCGCATTTTTTCTAGTGAAGCAGCGTGACGCTGCACCCAATCGCCGTTCGGCGGGCTTAGTTTTAGATAGAGGGGCAAAAAGAGGTATCTTTTTTGCAAGTGAAAAAAGATACCTAAGTATGCCTACGTCGAGTTCTACCAGCCTTTCAAAACGCACGATAGTGGGGAAGTTTTGAAACGTCAGAACAACAAACCAGATAACCTAAAATAAAACCAAAGTCCATTAAGTTTGCAAATAATAAGCTTAATGGACTTTGTTGTTTTTGAAGTAATGCTTGGAATAATTAACCCTAGCAACTCAACTAACCTTCATTTACTACACGGGTTCTAGTTCTTTCTTTTTTCTATCGCAAAAAATAAAGAACCAAAGAAAAAGGCTCTTTGAAGGCTATAAGATTTCGCTCTGCGGAGCGACCAAGGCGCTGCCTTTGGAAACCGCAACCCTTTAAAAAGGGTTGACCTAAACTATGCGACATTCGTCGAGGTTCATTTTACGTTAACCTCTGCGGAGCGACCAAGGCTCTGCCTTTGGAAACCGCAATTTTTGAAAAAATTGAGTAAACTTTTGATGTCGCTTCGCTATTGTGTCGCCAAGTTAACTGCCTCGTGTTATACCGTCGCTCTCTCTACAGATAGAACCCCTTTAATTTTCTTTAATTTATCAAAAAGACTTTTTAACTGCTCTGTACCAGCTATTGTAATTGATGCAGTAAACGACGCATTACCATTCTTGAGATTTCTTGATGCCGAATGAATAATAGGAATTCTTGCTTCAGTAAGAATTGCAGTGATGTCGTAAACAAGCCCCACTCTGTCAATAGCAATGACCTCAATAGTGGTCTGCATACTCTTTTGTTCAGTGTCCGTCCACTGTACGTCCATCCATCTTGCAAGCTCATCTTCATTGTTACGCTTTACAGTCGCAATGTAGTTTGTACAGCTTGTGGTATGTACGGATATTCCATGCCCTCTTGTGATAAAGCCGATAATGTCATCACCAGGCAAAGGATTACAACACTGGGCAAACTTAACCGTACAATCATCAATCTTATCAAGAATAATACTATTCTGCTTGATAACTGGTCTTATAACTGCAGTACTTTCAGGCTCGTCTTCCTTTTGATACTGCTTGACGTATTTGTCTTTAAGCCTTGGAAGAATTTTAGAAAGAAGAGTTCCGCCGTAACCAATAGAAGCATAAAAATCTTCAAGTGTACTGCAATTATGACGCTTTAAGTCATCACCAAGGAATTCTTCAAGTTCATTTTCTGGAACACGAATTCTAAAATGTTTGAACTCCTTTTCAAGCTCCGATTTACCAGCGATTATATTATCTTCACGGCATTCTTTCTTAAACCAAGAACGGATTTTTGACTTTGCTTCATTAGTTTTAGCGATAGAAAGCCATGCACGATTAGGGCCTTTTCCAGGTTCGTTGCTGGTTATAATTTCACATATCTGACCAGTCTGAAGCTTATAATCAAGCGGAATCATTTTTCCGTCAACCTTTGCCGCAGTTGTTTTATGGCCAATCTGAGTATGAATTTTATAAGCATAGTCAATGACTGTTGAATCTATAGGAAGTGAAATTGAATCACCCTTAGGTGTCATAACAACAATGTCTTCAGGTGCTAAGTCGGTTTTAATGATACGCACGATTTCTTCAACGTCATCAGACGTCTGTTGCGCCTCAATTACTTGCCTGATCCATGAAAGACGGTGTTCCATTTTGTTGTCATTGCGGTTAACACCCTGTTTGTATTTCCAATGTGCGGCAATTCCGTATTCAGCTGTGGCGTGCATTTCAAGTGTTCTAATCTGGATTTCAA
>JAVBRC010000185.1:0-18117 GCA_031548405.1 Oscillospiraceae bacterium
TATAGAATTATTTTACTTTTTTTATATAATAAATATAGCAACTCATTTTATTTGGTTAAATCGGATACATTAAGGGAAATCACCAGATAAATCGGATAAAATATATGATTTTTAGTGTATAATTATCTGTGAAATGAGATGCTTTATTTGAATTTTGAAGAAAAGTTTGCTGAACGATTAACTCAACTTAGAACACAAAAAGGTATTTCTGCAAGGGATATGAGCTTATCATTAGGGCAAAGTGCTGGATATATTAACAACATAGAAAATAAAAATAATTTGCCTTCTATGACTGTGTTCTTTTACATTTGTGAATATTTCAACATAACGCCTAAGGAATTTTTTGATATTGATGTTGAAAGTCCTGAATTAACTAATGAACTAGTTAGCGAAATTAAAAAGCTTGATTATATGGAAACTAATCACATTATCAACGTTATAAAGGACATTAACAAAAGGAAATGAATATTATTGCTCCACCAATTAAAGATTGACAAATATTGACAGTAATGTTTAGTTGGCGGAGCAATAATAATAAGGTTGACATATTCACCTCGATATTGTATAATAATAAAAAAAGGGCATACCGATAGACGGTCGCTCCGAATTAAGTTGATTAAGAAAATAACCGCTTAAGTTGGATGCTTGGGGCGGTTATTTCCTTTTATTGCGAAAAACAATGTATAGAAAAAAGAAAGACTAAATCTTGAACTGTAGTTAACTTCAAGATTTAGTCTTTCTGACGTTTCAAAATTGTCCCTGTCGGGCATTTTGAAAAATTGGTAGAACTCGACGTAAATTCTAAAACTAAGCCCGCCGAATGGCGATTGGGTGCAGCGTCACGCTGCAAAAATAAAATCCGACTGATTGTTCTCAGTCGGATTATTTTTGTTTACGAACTCACTCATCCAAATAGGATTTAACCAAAACCTGCAAAAGCTCATCTCTGTCAATATGACGGATAATGCTTCTCGCATTGTTATATGTGGTTATGTATGTTGGATCCTCTGAAAGGATATAACCTACAATTTGATTTATGGGGTTGTAGCCTTTTTGAATAAGAGCATCATAAATAATTGTGAGATTTCGTTTTAGTTCATTCTCTTTCTCATCGTTTACTGAAAAAGTCATTGTTTTGTCACACATTAAACTTCAGCCCCCTTTTAAACTTTACATGAATATTATAACCCATATTGAAAGAATAAACAAGGTTTTTCAAAAAAATTTTATGTTTTGGGGAAGTTTAACATATATATTTTATTGATAATGCACAATTATAATAAAAATTGCATAAAAAACAAAATATTTTGAATTTCGCTGTTGACAATAAGTGTACTATGGTGTATAATACAACACATGAGGTGTTCTAATTGAGTTAATACACTCATGACATCAAAATATAAGGAGGAGTTGAACAAAATGAGAAAATTCTTAAAAAAAGTTAACAGAGGATTGATTATCGGAGGAATTGTTTTAGCTGGTTTTATTATTTTTGTCGTTTCAGACACTATTAGCTTTAAAAAAAACAAACCACAGATAAAAGACGCCGTTATCGCTTATACAGACGCAATTGCTGAATGTGCAGTAACGTTTTCTTCCGAGGAAGATTTCAACAAGGAAATTGATAAGCTTATGAATAATTACTGGTGTACTGACCGTAACACAAATAACAGTAACAATTATTATGGTTTGAACATTAACAATTACAGAAATCAGCTTGACATCGCCAAAAATGAAACATACTCTGACAAAAACTCTGGAAGTGTTACAAAGTGGAGTGCTAAACCATCAATGTTTTCTATCAGAAAGGCTGGGCCAGGTTATGCAGTAGTTGAATTTTCCTGTGATATCACAGCAGAATTTAAGGGTGACCCATATCTGATAAATCCATCGGATACTATGAAAGTAAGTGACTTTGTTTATTATGGCAGTGAACAGAATGTTACAGACAATCTTTCACAGTTTAGTGTTACAACTGATTATGAGCTTAAAATGAAATATGTTGACGGAGAATGGAAGATTTGTCAAGCAACCTCATGGGGTTGGAGTACACCAAGAATTACAGAACTAGTTAAATCGGAAGGAGGAAATGCTTAAATGAAACCTGCATTAAAAATTGAACATCTTAATAAATTTTACGGAAAAAAGCAGATTTTACATGACATCTCCTTTGAAACTTATCCTGGCGAGGTTTTTGGATTTCTAGGCCCTAATGGTGCTGGAAAAACAACTACCATAAAAATCGCTGTGGGACATTTAAGGCTTGATGACGGAAGCATTGAAATCAACGGAAAAAGTCTTAATAAAAACTATGAGGCAGCTATGGCGGATATTGGCGGTATTGTCGAAAATCCTGAGTTCTACAAATATATGACGGGTATGCAAAACCTTCACCAGTATGCACGAATGAGGGGTGGAATTGACCAGAAAAGAATCGATGAGGCTGTTGAAATCGTCGGTTTGAAAAACCGTATCAATGATAAGGTCAAGAAATATTCCCTCGGAATGCGTCAGCGTTTAGGTGTTGCACAAGCTATTCTACACCGCCCTAAGCTGCTTATCCTTGATGAACCGACAAACGGACTTGATCCGGCAGGAATCAAGGAACTACGTGATGTTCTTAAAAACGTTGCACATAACGAGAACACTTGCGTTATCGTTTCAAGCCATCTTATGTCTGAGATGGAGCTTATGTGTGACAGAGTAGGAATTCTTGTTAATGGATGCATGAGGGGTGTCCACACTGTCGAAGAAATGATTTCTTCTTCAAGTGGAAGTTTTGTTGAGTATATTTTGAGAGTAAGCGATTGTAATCGTGCTTTGGAAGTTCTTGATTTTATTACATTAGAAAATAAGTGGATTGAAGATGAAAAGCATATAAAAATAAAGCTTGATAAGGAAAATGCAGAAGAAGAAATATTTGAGGTTACAGCTAAAATAGTAACTATGGGAATAAGGCTGGGTACGGTTTCAACTATTGAAAATAAAAAGCTTGAAGATGTATTTATTGAGCTTACAGAGTCAGGAGGAATTCAGATTGGGTAAATTTATAAATCTTGTCAAAAATGAATATATTAAGCTATTGTTCAAGGTTAGCACAGTCGTTATGCTTATTATACTTCTTTTGGCATCTATCGGACTTCCTGCAATTGCTCTTTTTGGAAAACATGAAAATGAGTCCTATGTTAATAATATAGATAGCAATTTATTTGAAGGCTATCAGTCAACCATCAATTATTTAAAGGATGTTAAAACTGAGGGTTGGGAAAAAGAAGTTGAGTTAAATGAATATTTACTTGACAACTCGATTAGCGATGACTGGAGAAATGATGCTGCTTTTTATATGTTTGAAATCAAATACAGTGCTGACACTTTTGGTATAACTGACACCGAAAATCTTATTACTAAATTTGATAATGCAATAAAGGACAGTGACTGGAAAACGTATTTTGAAACAGTAATTGATCTTTCAAAAAATTATGAGGGGCTAACTGGCGATTTTGCAGAGAAAATTAGCATTTATCAATATTGTCTTGATAATAGCGTTGCTCCTTATGAGGAAAACTGGAAATTTAATATTGTTACTCAGTTAGAGTATGCAAAATATCAGCTTAAGTCGTTTGAGGAGCAAAAAGCCTCTGGGCAGGCAGTTGATGCTTCAGAAGTTGAACAATTAAGCGAGCAATGCATGAAATATGAATATCGTTTGAAAAATAATATTGATTTTGATATTTCTGAAAATAATGACTGGACTAATGGAACATATAATTTCTGGTCTGTATTTTGTGTAAGTGCATTGCTTGTAACTTTCATTGGTGTTATAGTTATTATCGTTGCAGGCGGAATTGTTTCGGGAGAATTCTCCTCGGGAACAATCAAGTTTCTTATGATAAATCCTGTAAAGAGATGGAAAATACTTACTTCAAAGTATTTCACAGCTTTAAGCTTCGGCTATCTTGTAATGCTTGCTGCTTATATCATATCTATTTTTACGACAATGATATTCTTTGGTGGTGATCATATGAGTGCACCTTATATATATATTTCTGGTGACACCGTAAAAGAAATGTCAGGATTTTTACTTGTTATTAAGCTATACCTATTAAAGAGTGTAAGTCTTGTTGTTATGGGTTCACTGGCTTTTGCGATATCTTCACTATTCAGAAGCTCTGCGCTTGCAATCGGAATAAGTGTTATGGCACTATTTGGTGGAAATACTGTTACGCTCATTCTTGGTCAGCTTCAGTTCGACTGGGGTAGATACCTGATTTTCTCAAACCTTGATTTAATAGACATTGCTGAAGGCAATACTATGTTCCTTGGACAGACTGTTGGTGGAGCATTGGCAATTATAGCAGTTCATATGTTTATATTCCTATTGACTGCGTGGGATGGATTTAATAAAAGAGAGATATAAGAACAAAAGATTAAAAATAGAACGACCAGATTATAAAATCTGGTCGTTTCAGTTTGTCGAAAAGGTAGCAATCGACGAAATAAGTTGACTATCACCGCCCAACGGCGATATAAAAGTTTACTCAATTTTTTCAAAAATTGCGGTTTCCAAAGGCAGAGCCTTGGTCGCTCCGCAGAGCGAAATCTTACAGCCTTAAAAGCGTCTTTTTCTTGTGAATTGTCGCCCATAGGCGACAAGAGGGTTCTTTTTTACAAGTGAAAAAGCAGCGTGACGCTGCACCCAATCGCCGTTCGGCGGATTTAGTTAACAAGAATCCTGAGTATGCTTACGTCGAGTTCTATCAGCCTTTCAAAACGCACGATAGTGGGGAAGTTTTGAAACGTCAGAATAACTAAAATCTTTTGTAAAATAAAATTCAAAGTCAGAATCACACTTTTTCGACAGGCTGAAACGACCAGACATAAAATCTGGTCGTTTTCGTTTGTATAAATGAAAAGGCATGCTCGCCCTTTTTATATGGGGAGCATACCTTTTTGTAGAAACAAAGCATTATATGTGTAGAGCAAAATAAGCTTTGTAAATAATAATATATTTTGTCCTATGATAGGACATGATATGATCTTTTTTGATGTATAATTATATATGAGGTGAGTTTTATGAAAAATAAAAATAAAAAATACATAAGCGTTGAAATTAATAAGGAATTGCATTACAAATTTCATTATATTTCGAAATATGAGGGACGTTCAGGAAATGAACAAATGCTGTATCTCATTCGCAAATATATAGAAGAGTTTAAGAAAGAACATGGCAAAATTGAAGATTGATTTGTAATGTACTGTTATTTAATTAACTAGCTGGATTTAGGCTTTCTGAAATTTTAAAACTCAAGTAATAAAATACAAATTGACAAAAAACGACACCTATGTTATAATTATAACATGGGTGTCTGCATATACGGTAGGCGGTTCGATTTTTGCCCTCGGAGACGGGGGTGATTGCTATGAATATTATGGAAGTACTTACATTTTTACTTGTAATTATAGAGATAGTTAAACTTGGCAATAACAGAAAAAAATAACCGCCCTCTCTCTCAAAGTGTGACGGTTATTTTTAATAGTTACTTGAGGGATGAACCGCTTATCGCAGATACCCTTTTCATTTATTATTATATCATAATTATATTAAATGTCAAGTGTTCTATAGAATGTGTGACGTTTATATTAAGATTTCTCTCTGTGGAGCCAATTAAACTATCCCCGCTGAACGGCGAATGGATGCTAAACTGCCTATTTATGATACTTACCATTAGCATTAATCTGAAACCCTCTATAAATCTGCTCTGCAAGCATAACCCTTGCAAGCTGATGTGGAAACGTCATTTCAGACATCGAAAGCTTGAAGTTAGCGGCGTTTTTAACATCGTCCGAAAGCCCACAGGAGCTTCCGATAACAAAGGTTATATAACTGCCGCCTTCCGAAGATGCTGTATTGAGTTTTTTAGCAAAAGCAACGCTTGAAAGCTGTTTTCCTTCAATACACATCGCAGCAATAAAACCTTTGCACTCTTTAAGTATTGCCTTGCCCTCTGTATCAATTGCTTTTTGTATTTCCTTTTCAGATGGCTTATCAGGCAGCTTGGTTTCGCTTATTTCACATAACTGAAAATTACAGAATCGTTTTAATCTTTTTGAGTATTCTGCAAATGCATCACGAAGATATTGCTCTTTTAAATTACCAACGGCTATTATTTTTACGTTTATCATTAAAATACCACCACTTCTCCACAAGTCTGAACTGGAGCAACCTCTAATATGTAATCGCTATTCCTTTTGAAATTTGAAAGCTGTTTTAGTACTGTTTGTTCGGCTTTTTCGGGCGAATTGTTTTCTTGACTTAGGTGTCCCAGTATTATTCGTGTTGTACCGTTCTCTATAAGCTTTTCTGCTTGTACTGCACAGCAATTGTTGGAAAGATGTCCGTATTTAGAGGCTATGCGTTCTTTTAAAAAGTGTGGATAAGAGCCATTTTCAAGCATTTTTTCGTCGTAGTTTGATTCCAGTAAAACAAGATCACAGCCGAGAATGTTTTTTTCGACTGTTTTTGTGATATGACCTAAGTCCGTACATACTGCACAGGTTCTACCGTCATTGAATGTCACACGATAACCACAGCTGCTTGCTGTGTCATGCGGAGTATTAAAGCAGTTTATTTCCATTCCAGCAATTTCTGCGGGGTTGTCTAGTTCGTATACCTCAGATCTTGGATCAATCTTGTTATTTTCTACAAGTTCCATTAACGTTTTACGTTGTCCGAAAACTGGAATACCAGTCTTTGATGTTAGCATTTTGAGTCCTGTTACATGGTCACTATGAGAATGAGTTATAAATACTCCCCTAATGGCGTTTATATCAAGATTATTGTCAGCTAGTGCAGTATTCAGACGCTTGAAGGATACGCCTGCATCTATGAGAATCCCTTCGGACGGTGTTCCTAAAAATGAAGAATTTCCCTTGCTTGAGCTGAAAAGCGGATAAATTCTTGCCATAATAAATTTCCTTTCCTTTACTTGAAATTAAAATCGGACAGACGTTATTGTCTGTCCGTTATGTTTTTATAATGCTTTTTTTACTGATGCTCCTGGGAAACTCTTTTTAACAATGTTTGCACCAAGATCCTGAAGCTTTTGCTCAAGATTATCATATCCTCTTTCAATATGATGTATATCTTCAACTTCTGTTACTCCAGCAGCTGCAAGCCCTGCAATGATTAATGCGGCTCCAGCTCTCAGGTCACACGCCTTGACTGGTGCCCCTTGAAGTCTGCCAGTACCTTCTACAACGGCAACCTTTCCATCAACAGAAATGTCAGCACCCATTCTTCTGAGTTCATCAACATATCTGAAACGCTGTTCCCAGACACCTTCTGTTATAATGCTTGTGCCTTCAGCTAATGTCAGCAGTGTCGCCATCTGTGGCTGCATATCAGTTGGGAAACCAGGATGTGGCATTGTTTTAATATTAGTCTTAACTAATGGCCCGTCAACCCAAACTCTTATGCTATCGTCAAATTCTTCAATGTTTACACCGATTTTTTCTAGCTTGTTTGAAATTGGTTCAAGATGCTTTGGTATTACATTCTTAACCAGAACATCTCCTCCAGTTGCAGCAGCAGCAACCATGAATGTTCCTGCTTCAATCTGGTCAGGTATAACGGAATAAGTAGTTCCTCTTAAATAATCAACGCCTCTGATTTTTATAACATCAGTTCCGGCACCCATTATCTCAGCACCCATTGAATTTAAAAAGTTTGCAAGATCAACAATATGTGGCTCTTTTGCAGCGTTTTCGATTATGCTAAGGCCTTTAGCCTTAACAGCTGCAAGCATTGCATTCATTGTCGCTCCAACCGAAACAACATCAAGATAAATCTGATTACCTCTTAATGAATCAGCTGTAACATCAATCATTCCATGGTCAAGGTTACATTTTGCACCAAGTGCACTGAATGCTTTAATGTGCTGATCAATAGGTCTGTCACCTAGCGGACAGCCACCTGGCATTGAAACTCTCGCCTTATTGAACTTGCCAAGAAGTGAACCTAAAAAATAATAAGAGGCTCTCATCTGTCTTGCACTTTCATAAGGTACGCAAAAGTTCATGATTGTGGTCGGGTCAATTCTGAAAGTGTTTTTTGCAATTGTCTGAACACTTGCACCCATTTCATAAAGTATTCTAAGGCTTATTGAAACATCGCTGATATCAGGGACGTTTTCAAGTATACAGGGCTCATCGGACAATATAACGGCTGGAATAATTCCAACGGCTGCATTTTTTGCACCGCTTATTACAACCTCTCCTTGCAGACGGCGTCCGCCCTTAACAACAAATTTCTCCAAGATTTTCTCTCCTTGAGGATGTTTTCTGTTTGTGCACAGTAAAAACATCTTTTTCTTTTTTTCTCACCTATATTATAGTCAATTAAGGTGAAATTATCCTTATTTCATACGCAGAAATAGAACAATATTTTTGAGATATTTTTATATACTATAAACAATTATTTATAATCGCTCATATAGAACTTAACGTCACCGCCATCATACTTCTCAACGGAAACTTTTTCAATTACAACATCTTTTGTTGGTTTATCATTTGCATCAGTATCAACGTTCTGAACATCAAATATTATATCAAGTCCGTCGAAAACCTGACCGAAAACTGTGTAGTTGCCATCAAGAAATGGTGTTCCACCAATTGTTTTATAAAGTTCTTTTGCTTCATCACTAAATGATGTGCCGTAATATTCTGCAATCTGGCTTAGACTTTCGTCAGTTGAAACTTCGCCTGTTACAATATAGAACTGGCTGCCGTTTGTAGCTGTGCTTCCGCTGTTTGCATATGCAACCGCACCAGCAAAATGTGAAACGTCAGCAGATGTTCCGCCATCAAACTTTTCGCCCCAGATTGATTCGCCGCCCATCCCTGTTCCTTGTGGGTCGCCACCCTGAATCATGAAGTCAGATATAATTCTGTGGAAAATAAGTCCGTCATAGTATCCTTGACTTGCGAGACCTGTGAAGTTCTCAACGCCCTTTGATGCCTGTTCGCTGAAAAGCTTGATTTTAACATCGCCATAATCCTTGATCGTCATAACGATTATATCTTCGCCTTCCTTTGGAGCAGTGAAGTTCATAACACTGCCAGCTGACTGAGCAACTGAAGATTCATCATTTGTAGAATCGCTTACTTCAACACTGTTATCCTTTGAATCAGAAGCTTTTCCAGCAGCAGAATTACTATCATCTCCACATCCAGAGAAAACCGCAGCACAAGCAACAACGCACATAATTAATGATGCAAGTTTTTTTAATTTTAACATATATATATACACCTCTAAATTAATTTCTAATTAACTTCGTATTAACTTTACTATTATACCCTAATTAATGGGGTTTGTAAAGTATAACAAACATTGAATAAAATTGATTAGGCAAAAATTAACTCAATTCACCAAAAATCAAACACGTGATATGTTTAAATTGACAGAACGAAGGTTCTGAAAATCAAATTCCACTTTTATTATGTCTTTAGTAGCACAGTATAAAGCCTGTATGACAGCTTTTTTCGCAGTGTTGCTATTGTTTTTCCCAGTGTTCTGAAACATATAAGTTAATTATTAAGGTGCTATTGTGCAAAATGTATAATATATTTAAATATTTTTTGGCGGTATGCTTTTGGTTAAATTGGATATTTTATGTTGACTTAATCGTAAAATTGTGTTATTATTGTTACAACAATAATTGTGCGTTATTGAAATTTTATTAAGGAGTTTGATTAAAGATGAAGCTATTAAAAAAAGCACTTTCTACATTGGCAGCAATGGCATTGTGCATTACATTCGTTGTTAATTCAACAACACCAGCTGAAGAAATTTCGGCTGCAGCAGTTATGCGTGATATGACTTCACAGCAGGTTGTAAGCGATATGGGACTTGGTTGGAACCTTGGAAACACTTTCGATTCCTACTACTCAGGACAGTCAATTTCACCGCTAAGCGTTGAAACAGCATGGGGTAACCCAACAGTTACAAAGGAGCTTATTCAGGCAGTAAAGGCAAAGGGATTTAAAACCGTTCGTCTACCTGTAACATGGATGAACTGCCTTGATTCTTCAAACAATATCAACACAGCATATATGAACAGAGTTCAGGAAGTTGTTGACTATTGTATTAATGAAGGTCTTTATGTAATTATTAATGCTCACCATGACGGTGGCGACAACGGCTGGATAAGAAATGCGTCAAATGACTATACAGGCGTTTCAGCAAAGTATAAGAAAATCTGGGAACAGATTGCTTCAAACTTCAAGGATTATTCAGATTATCTTATCTTTGAGTCAATGAACGAAATTACTTTTAGTGGATATAACGAACCTTCAGCAACAAATTATACTACACTTAACAATTTGAATCAGCTTTTTGTTGATACTGTAAGAGCTTCTGGCTCAAACAATGCAAATCGTCACCTTCTTATTGCAGGATATTTTACAGATGTTGCTAAGACTTGTGATAATAGATTTGTAATGCCAACAGATTCAGTTGGCAGAAGTATTGTTTCAGTTCACTATTATTCACCATCAGCATTCTGTGTTGCTGAAGCAGGCACTACATGGGGCTATGCATCAACATGGGGTACAGCTGCAGAACAGGCTACTCTTAATGCAGATCTTGATATGCTTAAAACAAGATTTGTTAATGTAGGCGTTCCAGTTATTATTGGCGAATATGGTGTTTTGACAGAATCTTCAAATGGTAAGGATCAGGCAAGCATTGTTTCATATCTTCAGGCAGTTGCAAAGGGTGCGCTTGAAAGAGGCATCTGCCCTGTTCTTTGGGATAGTGGTAACGGCGGAGATATGAAGTATATTAACAGAACTTCAAAGACATGGAATATTGCGGCTCTTGAATCTGTTTATTCTACGCTCGCAAAGCAATACTCAACAGGCGTTACAACTCCAGCAGTTACAACTCCTAATGTTGACGATAACTCAAAAACAGTTAAACTTCAAAAAGATTCTAAGGGAGGTCTATACATTGACCTTTCACCATATGTAGGCAGGACTATTACCGGCGTTGGATTTACTGTTAATGGCAATACATATAATGGTAACGGCGGCGTTATGCTTGGTTTTAATGTTTATGATTCTTCTTCTACATGGGGTGGTTCATGGAAGGGCGTTCAGGCATCATTCCTTGGACAGAATAACGGTCAGTTGACAAAGTATACTTTTGATGCTGCTGATGATGAATCTGTTGATCCAAAGGAAATTATGTACAGCAGTCAGACAATGACTTTTGCACTTAGCTGGACATATCCTTCTTCACAATTGGCTAAGTTGACACTTGGCGATGAAGTTGTTCTTTATTTTGACGGTGCAGAGCTTATTACAACAACTACTACACATCCTCTTGAAACTAAGTTCGAGGAAAGAGTTACTGCTATTGTAACAAATGAAGTTGATGAAGAAACTAAAGCTGACAGACCTGTATTGAACATTGATCTTTCTCCTTACGCTGGCAACAAGCTTGTTGGTTTTAAGTTTAATATGACTGGTACACATGGCAGCGGAAACGGCGCAGCTAGTTATAACCTTATTGATGAATCTAAAGATGAAGGTACTAAGTGGGCTTATACTGAAATTAAGTTTGAGTCGACAAATGATGATATTTATGTAATGTTTGATTCCTCAGTTACTGATAATTTAAGCTATGATTTCTTGCAGCTTAATGTCTGGTATGAGGGCGATAACAAAACATCAGCTGATTACTCATTTAATCCAAATGTAACTCTTTATTTTGAAGATAAGGTTGTTATTACAACAGCTCCACCAGAAACAACTGCACCTCCTGTAACAACAACATCAGTGACAACAACATCAGTGACAACAACTGCATCTGTTCCTTCAACAGATACAAGTATTAACATTGATCTTGTTACACAGTATGGTGATGTTAATCTGGACACTGATGTTAATATTGCAGACATTGTAAAACTTAATATGTATTTGTTAAATTCTACAGCAAATGCACTAAGTGACGTTGCTCTTGCAAATTCAGATTGCGTTAAGGACGGAGTTATTAATACTGCTGATAGCACACTTCTTATGAATTATGTTGCTATGATGATTACACTATCAAAACTTGGAGTTTAATATAATTAACTAAGTGTATTGTTTGATACAAAAACCGTAGGAAGCTACGGTTTTTGTTGTAAAATTTGACAAGTAAAAAAATATATGTTAATATTATGACTGTAAATTTGATGTTCAAAAAAAGGAGGGGCCTGTGGATAAAGTTGCGGTATTATTACCTTGTTATAACGAGGCAAAAACAATTGAAAAAGTTATTTTAGATTTTAAAAGAGAACTACCAGAAGCAGTTATATATGTCTATGATAACAATTCCACTGATAACACTGCTGAAATTGCAGAAAAGGCTGGCGCAATAGTCAGATATGAATATGCTCAGGGTAAGGGAAATGTTATAAGAAGAATGTTTAGAGAAATCGATGCACAGTGTTATCTTATGGCAGATGGGGATGATACTTATCCAGCAGATTATGCAAGGAAGATGATAACACCAATTTTCGAAAAAAATGCCGATATGGTTGTTGGTGACAGACTATCTTCTACATATTTTACTGAGAATAAAAGACCTTTTCATAATTTTGGAAACAGCATTGTTAAATTCTTTATAAATGCTTTTTTTAAGACTAATATAAAAGACATCATGACTGGTTACAGGGCGTTTAGTTATGAATTTGTAAAGACATTTCCGGTTTTATCTAAAGGATTTGAAATTGAAACCGAAATGAGTATTCATTCAGTAGATAAAAATATGCTGGTTGAAAATGTTGTTATTGAATACAGAGATCGTCCAGAGGGCAGTGAATCAAAGCTTAATACATATTCTGATGGATTTAAAGTACTTAAAACTATCGCAAGATTATATAAAAATTATCGGCCGTTACAATTTTTTTCTTTGATTTCAATGCTGTTAATTATTATAGCTACCGTATTTTTTATTCCTGTTCTAATTGATTTTGTTAAAACGGGTAAGGTGTTTAAATTTCCTACATTAATCGTTTGTGGTTTTACAGTTCTTGCTGCGATACAATCGTTTTTCTCGGGGCTTATACTTTCGTGTATTGTTCAAAAAAATCGACAAGATTTTGAATCTCATTTTCATGAATCGAGTGACAAGAAAAAAGAATTGTTGATAAATGTAGAATAAAATAAGTTTTAAGAGGGAAATATGGTTATTGAAAAAATAAAATTTGCTTATCATAAAATACCAGATAAGTTGAGGTTTCTAATCCCATCTATTATTTCTGGTATGGCATTGACGAAATATACTGGACTTGCTACAACAAATATAGTTTCACTGATTATCTTGATATTTTGCTATTTCTGGTATTCGTTAAGTAATGATGTTGTTGACAAAAGAACAAGAATAGTAGCGGCTTTATGTTCTGTATTTTTTTCGTCTTCTTTTATCTTAGTAAAACTCGAAGAGATAATGGGAAACGAAAGCAATCTATACATTGTATATCATCTTTCGATTTATATAATAGGATTTTTTGTTCTGTTTAAAAATATTTCTAAAGTGCTTTTAGACAAATTAAGTAAGGTTAGCTTTTGGGGCGGAGAAAAATATAAAATTAAATCCACACCAAAAACAAATACATTTGTATTTGTCGGAAGTATTTTAATAGTATTTTCATGTTGGTTTATTTTCTTCCTGAGAGATTTCCCAGGAAATGCTACTACTGATTCTTATAACCAAATTCGACAGGCTTTGGGAGATGATCCGTATTCTAATCATCATCCGGTTGCACATACGTTGATAATTAAATTACTATTCAATCTGGGCTTGAATTGGTTTGACAACAACCAAAATGCTGCATTTGCAACTTATAGTATTTTCCAAATGTTGCTACTCGCTGCAAGCTTCTCATATTTTATTGTGACTATGTATAAATTTAGAATAAAAAAGATTGTTATTGCAATAGCCTTAGCTTTTTATGCACTTGTTCCGTATCATGCTATTTATAGTATAACAATCTGGAAAGACGTATGGTTCGGCGGGATTATAATCGTTATAACTACGACAATCTGGCGTCTTATCAGACATTTTCAGGATGGAAACAAAAAACTTCCGATTTTTGAAATTATTATGCTCTTTATTTTTGGAATTTGTATGTGCTTGTTCAGAAGTAACGGATTATATGCATATATTCTTCTGGTACCGTTTTTATTTATGTATTTCAGAAAAAAGAATATTGCAATTTCAATTGTTACAGTTATTGTTTTACCTATAGCATTTATAGTTAAAGGCCCTGTATATAATTCAATGGATGTTACTCCTCCTGATGCAATTGAATCACTTTCAATCCCTGCACAGCATATCGCTAAATATATTTCAGATGGAAAAGAAATCACCGTTGAAGAAGCAGACCTATTGTTTAATATAGTAGATGTAGATATGATTCCAGAGCGATATAATCCTAATATATCTGATAGTATAAAGGATTTGGTTCGTGAAACAAATAATCAGGAATATTTAGAAGAGCATAAGGGCGAATTCTTGATGCTTTGGCTTAAACTTGGTTTAAGACGTCCTTCAGAGTATTTATATGCTCAAATTAGTCAGACATATGGTTATTGGTATCCTGATGTTCAATATTGGGTTTATGCGGCTCAAATAGAAAATTATGGATATGAATTCCAACGTGATATGAAAATTTCTGAAGATACAAATGAAACATTGTCTTATTTTGTGCAGAGTTATAAGGACGTTCCATACTGGGGCTTGTTATGGAGCATAGGTTCATTCACTTGGTGTGGAATATTCATGCTGGCTGTTTGCGTTGTGAAAAAACGCAAGTCTGAATTGTTATTATATATTCCGATATTTGCAATTCTTGGAACACTTATGATTGCAACACCAGTTTTTGCTGAATTCAGATATGCTTACAGTATGTTTACTACAATGCCGGTTTTGTGCGTTATTCCATTTGCAATGAAGTTAAAATCAAAATCAAATGATGAGGTTGTTGAGACTGCTGATATGGATTGTGTGCCAGTTGATATGGTTGCACAACCGATCGAAGATGTTTCTGAATCAGCTAACGAAACTGTAAAATCTTTCGATGTATTGGAAAATGAATCACAAGTTGATTCTTCAAAGTCAATTTAATATGACATTATATTGGAACATATTATAAAAAATCTCTGGAAAATTATAAATTTAAAACAAAAAGTCGCTCTTTGGTGACTTTTTGTTTTTTAAACTTGAAATATTATTTGGAATTTGGTATAATATAATTATATGTTTTTAATGATATAAGGAGAAAATTGCATGATAGGCTTTTATAATTATACGGTTATTCTGACGTATATTGGTCTTGCGTCATCTTTATCTGGTATATTTCTGGCGATGGAAGGCAATCATATTACACTTTCAGTTGTTTTATTGATGATTTCAGGTTTGTGTGATATGTTTGACGGAAAAATTGCAAGAACAAGAAAGAGAACTGACGACGAGAAGAAATTTGGAATACAGATTGATTCGCTTTGTGATCTTATTTGTTTTGGATTTTTACCAGCTGCAATCGGGTATTCTATCGGTATGCATGAGGTTTATCATTATATTATAATGATATTCTTTACACTTGCTGCGGTTATAAGACTTGCTTATTTCAATGTTGTGGAAGAAACAAGGCAATCTAAAACCAGCGAAGTAAGGCATGAATACGAAGGGCTTCCAGTTACAAGTGTTGCTCTGATTTTACCGCTATTTTATAGCTTCAGAAAGGATATGGGAATGCTTTTCCCTGATTTATTCGCCTTTTTACTGTTGCTTATCGGAATTGCTTTTATTACACGCTTTAAGCTTAAAAAACCTAAAATGAAAACTATGCTTATTTTTATCGGGGTGGGTGCAATTGAGCTTATATGGTTGATTTATAAGGTGAAAAGTACAAGATGATTAAAAAAATTATAGACAGAAACGGGAATGTAATTCAAAAAAAGGATAGTCAGCAAACCTTTCTGAATTTGCTTTATGGCTCTGTTGCAGGAAGAACAGCGTTGAAACTGCTTACTGCTCCATTGTTGTCAAAAGTTGGCGGAAAGTTCTGCGACAGTATTGCTTCACAATTTATGATTGCACCGTTTATTAAAAGTGCTAAGATTGACTTGAGTGAATATGAACCGGCAAGGTTTCGCTCATACAATGAGTTTTTTACAAGGAAGATTAAGCCAGAGAGTCGCCCGATTGATATGACACCTGAGCATTTTATCAGTCCTTGCGATTCAAAGCTTAGTGTTTACAAAATAAATGAAAACAGCTATTTTGAAATAAAAAATTCATTTTACAGTGTTAAGTCACTTTTAAAATGCAGTAAGCTTGCAGAAAAATATAATGGCGGATATTGCATGATTTTCAGGCTTGAGGTCGATGATTATCATCGCTACATTTATATTGATAATGCAACTAAATCGGATAATCGGCACATTAACGGACGCTATCACACCGTTAATCCGATTGCACTTGAATTTGCAGATATATACAAAGAAAATACCCGTGAGGTTACTGTACTTCATACGGAAAATTTTGGTGATGTGGTTCAGGTTGAAGTCGGCGCAATGTTGGTTGGAAGAATTGTTAATCACCATGATGCTTCTACTGTTCAAAGAGGTTCTAAAAAGGGACTTTTTGAATTTGGAGGTTCTACCATTGTTTTGCTTGTGAAAAAAGGTGCGGTTACTATTGATGAGGATATCTTAAAAAATACTGCGGACGGCTTTGAAACGATTGTAAAAGTCGGAGAAAAAATCGGTGAAAAATCAACAGAATTGCTGCACCATTAATTATGGTGTGGCTGTTTTTTTATCTAAAAATCATAAATTTATTGACAATATGGTTTTTCTTGAAAAAATACATTAAAAATGCTTGAATATGTTTTGGCTTTATGATATAATGGTAGTAATTACAGCACTGTTTTCCAGTGCATTATTAAAGGAACCACTGATTAAATAATGCCTAACGGCTTTGCACGCAAAATTTAAGCAGTGTTTCCTAAAAAATTAAAAAAGGAGAAAATCTATGAAATTTGGATTTTTCGATGATTCTAAAAAAGAATATGTCATTACTTCCCCTAAGACACCTTACCCTTGGATAAACTATCTGGGAACTCAGGAATTTTTCTCTCTGATTTCAAATACAGCCGGCGGTTACCACTTCTATAAGGATGCAAGACTTAGAAGAATTACACGTTACCGTTACAATAACGTACCTGTTGATATGGGTGGACGTTATTTCTACATAAATGATAATGATACAATCTGGTCACCAGGCTGGTCACCAGTTAAGACTGAGCTTGACAGCTATGAATGCCGTCATGGTATGGGTTACACAATCATTAAGGGTGCTAAGAATAATATTTCTGCTGAAGTAACTTTCTTTGTTCCACAGAACTTTAATGGTGAAATCCAGAAGATGACTCTTAAGAATGAAGGAAGCGAAGCTAAGACAATTAAGCTTTTCTCACTTGCTGAATGGTGTCTATGGAATGCTCAGGACGATTCAACAAACTTCCAGAGAAACTTCAATACTGGTGAAGTTGAGCTTGAAGGTTCAACAATTTACCACAAGACAGAATACAAGGAAAGAAGAAACCACTTCGCTTTCTATACTGTTAATGCTGAAATCAACGGCTTTGACACAGACAGAGAAAGCTTCCTTGGTCTTTACAACGGTTTTGAAACACCTCAGGTTGTTGCTGACGGTAAGGCTTCAAATTCAGTTGCTGACGGTTGGTCACCAATCGCTTCACACTACATGGAAATCACTCTTGCTGCTGGCGAAACTAAGGATCTTGTTTTCATTCTTGGTTACGTTGAAAATCCTGTTGAGGAAAAGTTCAATGCTGACGGTTCAATGAACAAGTCTAAGGCTCACGCTATGATTGAGCAGTTTAACACAGTTGAAAAGGTTGAAGCTAGTCTTGCTGAACTAAGAGATATGTGGGATTCTCTACTATCTAAGTATACAGTTGAAACTTGCGATGATAAGATGAACAGAATGGTTAACATCTGGAATCAGTATCAGTGTATGGTTACATTTAATATGTCACGTTC
>JAVBRC010000007.1:0-3400 GCA_031548405.1 Oscillospiraceae bacterium
AATAGAATATTATCAGATTAAAAATCCTAAGGGCGAATTTGTACTTGTCATCGAGGGGGCAGCACCAAAGGATATATCCGAGGATTTCACAATCGAAATGGCTGCATCACTTGCAAAGAAATTTGTAGAAGAAGGTATGAAGCTTTCAGAAGCTTGTAAAAAAAGTGCAAAGGAAACCGGCTTTACCAAAAGCAATATTTATTCCTATATAATAAATGAAGATCAGGAGGAAGAAGGATGAGAATTCCAAGAGTTGCGTGTATAAACGATCTTTCGGGATTTGGAAGATGCTCGCTTACTACTGCACTTTCTATCATTTCAGCCTCAGGAATTCAAGCTTGTCCTGCTCCGACAGCCATTTTCTCAAAGCATACCGGCTTTCCGTCCTTCTACTTCAAGGACTTTACGGACTCCATGCCGTCATACTTTGAAAACTGGAGTGACCTTGATTTTGATGGGATTTACAGCGGTTTTCTTGGCTCTCCATCACAAATTGAAATTGTAGAGGAATTCATTTTAAGACAAAAGAAAAATAATCCTCAGACAAGTGTTATAATAGATCCTGTTATGGGTGATAAAGGTAAGCTTTATCCTACATATACCGACGAAATGTATAAGCGTATGAAAAAGCTTATCTCGCACGCTGATATAGTAACGCCTAATATAACAGAAGCCTGTTTTTTAACCGGTAATCAATATAAAGGCGAAGATATTTCGGACAGTGACGCTAAATCAATTATGCTATCTCTTATCGAAAAGGGAAGTAAAAAGGTTGTTCTGACTGGAATTGTCCGAGATGACAGCATTATTAATATGACATTTGACGGAACTGATTTCAGCCTTGATACTATCCCAAGAGTGGCTGAGATTTTTTCAGGAACTGGTGATATATTTGCATCGGTAGTTTGTGCCAATGTTCTAAAAGGGAAAAGTCTTTCTACAGCGGTTGAAGCTGCGGGAAGGTTTATTCTTAAAGCTCTTGAATATACCCTAGAAGCACAAACCCCACTTAGCGAGGGGGTAATATTTGAACCGTTACTTCATACTTTAGCAGTATTACCTAAAGACTATCTTTATTAATAAATCAACTTATTAATAAAAGAGATAAATCCTTTGAATTTTTATTTATTTTGTATATATTTAATATTATTATCACAATATATATTGACTTTTTCCTACAAAACCACTATAATATTGTTAAACACTTAGATAACTTTAAAATTACATTTTACAATAACAATATAAAACAATAACTTTAGCAAGGGAGAAAATACATATGAAAACTTCAATTAGAATGCGACTTATTAGATTAAGCTGTTTTTGTACTATTTTTGCACTCCTCCTTGTTGGTACACTCGCCGAAACAAGTAGCTTCTGGCTTACTATAAAAAATGCAGAAAAGCTTGGTAGTTATGCGACCACTGCCTGTGCCGGCACTTTAGCTGAGGAGATAAACTATATTACAGATTGTCTTGAAAATGCCGAACCTTCAGCAGAAGGTGACAATACTTTTGACAACATTTTTTATTACGGTGAAAATTCTGGCTATGATTATTCTTCAGTTAACGATGAGCTTGAAGCTATGGAAGCAAACGAAGCTATTTTAACTACACCTGTAATAAACGAAGACGGTAAAAGAGTAATTCTTGCGGCTAAAAAACTTTCAGACAACACTATAATCGGTGAACTAAGCTATGAATATTTTGTTGCCATACTTGATGCAATACGTATTAACCATGGAGATGTAGGATTTATTGTAAATGGTAAGGGTGATTTAATTCTTTCCAATGATTATAATCTTACTAACTGTAATATTAATGTATCAGAAAAATATGGACATAATAAAATTATAAATGATCTTTCAAACAATAATGAAGGACATACTATATTAAAAAACTCTCAATTGAATAGTGGCAAGAAAATGCTTTATTCATATCAGTCTGTTAAAGGAACATCCTATAATGTCATTTACGGAACAGACTACTCAACTCTTTTAAGCAACTTCAACAGATTTTTAATTATCGTTTTAGCTTTTGCATTCTTTATTATTATGCTTGCTACATACATAACATTAAAAATATCACATAATATTAGCCATAGCATAAATGTTTCTGTTGAAAGACTAATTAAAATGTCCGAAGGTGATCTTGCATCAGATGTAACTGTAAACAGCCGTGGTGATGAAACACAGTTACTTAGTGAGGCAATGCATTCAACAGTTCATTCAGTTGCCTCTTATATAAATGATATTGACAATGTTTTGTCGGAAATGAGTGAAGGAAATCTTACTATTTCAAGTGAAGTCGAATATGCTGGCGAATTCATGAAAATAAAGGACTCCTTAGAAAAGATTCGTTACGGTTTATATGATACAATAAAAAATATTCAAGATGCTGGAGCAGAAGTCAGAGCTAGTGCAGATATGCTGTCGTCAAGTGCACAGGTACTTGCACAAAACACAACCGAAGAGGCCGCTACAATTGAGGAAATCAATTCAATGTCCCATGATATTGAAAATCACATTCATTTCAACACCGACAATACAATGAAAGCGTCTGAATTCCTTCAAAGTGTTGTTAAAAACATTGAAAACGGCAGTAAGACAATGTCAGAAATGTCTGTTTCTATGGAGGAAATTAAAAAGACTTCCGACGAAATTCATAATATTGTAAAAATCATTGATGATATTGCATTCCAGACTAATATCCTTGCTCTTAATGCAGCCGTTGAAGCAGCAAGAGCCGGAGAGGCTGGAAAGGGATTTGCAGTTGTTGCTGACGAAGTACGAAATCTTGCTGGTAAATCAGCAGAAGCCGCTAATAATACTATGGAACTTCTGACAAAGAGTGTTAACGCTGTTTCAACTGGCAGCCAGCTTACAACAGAAACTGAAGACTCATTCCGTTCTATTAGTGAATCAATTATGGAGTTTGAAAACCTTATGAATAAGATAACTCAATCATCTCTGAGCCAATCTGATTCAATAAAAATGATTAATGCCGGACTTGAACAAATTACTAATTCTATTCAGGCAAATTCAGCTAGTGCAGAGGAAAGTGCAGCATCATCACAGCAACTGCAATCTCATGCCGAGATTCTGAGCCGACAATTAGAAAGATTTACACTTGATTAATTATCAATAATTTCATATTGTGCAATTAATAATTACTATTATACAAAAAGGCTGTTGCTTTTACGCAACAGCCTTCAGTTTGTCGAAAAAGGTAGTAATCGACGAAATAAGTTGACTATCCCCGCCGAATGGCGAAACAGTTTTGGTCAACCCTTTTTAAAGGGTTGAGGTTTCCAAAGGCAGCGCCTTGGTCGCTCCGCAGAGCGAAATCTTACAGCCTTAAAAGCGTCTTTTTCTTGTGAATTGTCGCCCATAGGCGACAAGAGG
>JAVBRC010000164.1:0-15290 GCA_031548405.1 Oscillospiraceae bacterium
CGTAAAGGAAGACAGGTTCTTGAGGTTAAGTCAACAGCTCCAGCTCTTCAGAAGGGCTACAATGCTAAGAAGAAGACTTTAATCGATCAGAGCTCACCACAGAAGAGAGGCGTTTGTACAGCAGTTAGAACTGCTACACCAAAGAAGCCTAACTCAGCTATGAGAAAGATTGCCAGAGTAAAGCTAACTAACGGAAACGAAGTTACAGCTTATATTCCAGGTATCGGTCATAACCTACAGGAACATAGCGTTGTTTTGATTCGTGGCGGACGTGTTAAGGATCTACCGGGTGTACGTTACCATATTATCAGAGGAACACTTGATGCTCAGGGCGTTGCTAACAGAATGCAGTCACGTTCAAAGTACGGTGCTAAGAGACCAAAGGCAAAATAATTAATAAATAGGATAACTACCACAGGATTATATGTGGAGATTTAATATATTAAATCCTCTACAATGGTCTTGACGTCTGTTTAAAATGGACGAGTACCTATGAATTCATGAAAAAATGTGAAGGAGGGAAGCGAAATGCCAAGAAGAGGTAAAATCGCAAAGCGTGATGTATTACAGGATCCTTTGTACAGCTCTAAGCTGGTTACACGTCTAATTAACAATATTATGTTGGACGGTAAGAAGGGTGTTGCGCAGAAAATAGTTTATGGTGCATTTGACATCGTTGCTGAAAAGACAGGTAAGGAAGCTTTAGAGGCTTTTGAAGCAGCAATGGAGAATATTATGCCAGTTCTTGAGGTTAAGGCTCGTAGAATGGGTGGTGCAACATATCAGGTACCGATGGAAGTGCGTCCAGAAAGACGTCAGACACTCGGCTTGAGATGGATCACAAGATACTCAAGAGAAAGAAACGAAAAGACAATGAGAGAAAGACTTGCCGGTGAAATCATGGATGCTCTTAACGGTACAGGCGGTGCTTGCAAGAAGCGTGATGATACACACAAGATGGCTGAAGCAAATAAGGCATTTGCACACTATCGTTGGTAATCTGCAAATCTTAATTAAGGAGAAAAATTATGCCAAGAGATTGTTCACTTGAACAGACAAGAAATATAGGTATAATGGCTCATATTGATGCAGGTAAAACCACAACATCAGAGCGTATCCTGTTTTATACTGGTATTACTCATAAAATAGGCGAAACTCATGAAGGTGCTGCAACAATGGACTGGATGGAGCAAGAGCAGGAAAGAGGTATTACAATTACTTCAGCTGCTACTACTGCATACTGGGCAGGCCACAGAGTAAATATTATTGATACTCCTGGACACGTTGACTTCACAGTTGAAGTTGAGCGTTCATTGAGAGTTCTTGACGGCTCAGTAACAGTTTTCTGTGCTAAGGGCGGTGTTGAACCTCAGTCTGAAACAGTTTGGAGACAGGCTGATGAGTATAAGGTTCCAAGAATGGCTTATGTAAATAAGATGGATATCATGGGCGCTGATTTTTACAACGTTGTTGATATGATGAAGGGCAGACTACATTGTAATGCTGTTCCAATTCAGTTACCTATCGGTGCTGAAGAAACTTTCAAGGGTATCATTGACCTCGTTGAGATGAAGGCTTATTGTTACTATGATGATCTTGGAAAAGACATCAGAGTTGAAGATATTCCAGAAGATATGAAGGAAAAGGCTGAGGAATATCATGCTGCATTGCTCGAAAACGTAGCAGAGCAGGATGAAGAACTCATGATGAAATATCTTGAAGGTGAAGAATTCACTATTGAAGAAATTAAGTCATGCATAAGAAAGGCAACTATTGCTAATGAAATGGTTCCTGTAGTATGCGGTACTTCATATAAGAATAAGGGTGTTCAGAAGCTTCTTGATGCTGTTATTGATTATATGCCTTCACCAGTTGACATCCCAGCTATCAACGGTGTTAATCCAGACACTGATGAACCATGTGTTAGACATTCTTCAGATGAAGAACCATTCTCAGCACTTGCGTTTAAGATTGCTACTGACCCATTCGTAGGTAAGCTTTGTTTCTTCAGAGTTTACTCAGGTTCAGTAAATGCTGGTTCAACTGTATTGAATGCAACTAAGGATAACAAGGAAAGACTTGGCCGTATCCTTCAGATGCACTCAAACCACAGAAAAGATATCGAAACAGTTTACGCTGGTGATATCGCAGCAGCTGTTGGTCTTAAGAATACAACAACAGGTGATACTCTTTGTGATGAAAAGAACCCTGTAATTCTTGAGTCAATGGAATTCCCAGAGCCTGTTATCCAGTTGGCTATCGAGCCAAAGACAAAGGCTGGTCAGGAAAAGATGGGTATCGCTCTTGCAAAGCTTGCTGAAGAGGATCCAACATTCAAGACTTATACAGATGAAGAAACTGGACAGACAATCATTGCCGGAATGGGTGAACTTCACCTTGAAATCATTGTTGACAGACTTCTTCGTGAATTTAAGATCGAAGCTAACGTTGGTGCTCCACAGGTTTCATATAAGGAAACAATTAAGGGCGAAGCTGACGTTGATCATAAGTATGCAAGACAGTCTGGCGGTAAGGGTCAGTACGGTCATGTTAAGATCAGAGTTAGACCAAACGAGTCTGGTCAGGGTTATGTATTTAAGAACGCAATTGTTGGTGGTTCAATTCCTAAGGAATATATCCCAGCAGTTGATAAGGGTATTCAGGGCGCAATGAAGGCTGGAATCCTCGCTGGTTATGAAGTTGTTGACGTTGCAGTTGATCTTTATGACGGTTCATATCATGATGTTGACTCATCTGAAATGGCATTCCAAATTGCTGGTTCTATGGCTTTCAAGGAAGCTATGAGAAAGGCAACTGCAGTTCTTATGGAACCAATTATGAAGGTTTCAGTTGTTGTTCCTGATGATTATACAGGTACAGTAATCGGTGACCTTAGCTCACGTCGTGGACAGATTCAGGGACAGGAAACTAGACCTGGTGCTGTTCAGGTTGAAGCACTCGTTCCACTTTCAGAAATGTTTGGTTACTCAAACGACCTTCGTTCAAATACACAGGGCCGTGGTCAGTATTCAATGGAACCACATAGCTATCTTGAAGTTCCAAAGAACATTGCTGAAAAGATTATGACAACAAGAAATAAGGCTTAAGTTTTGGCTTTAGCTGATATTTTATAAAAAACACTTGAAATCTTTATGAATCTGTGTTAAAATGGATTCATAAAGAATCTAATTAAAATTTAAGGAGGATTTTCCAATGGCAAAGGCTAAATTTGAAAGAACCAAACCACACGTAAACATTGGTACAATCGGACACGTTGACCATGGTAAGACAACTCTTACAGCTGCTATCACAAAGACACTTGCTCTTAAGGGTAACGCTAAGTATGAAGCATATGATATGATCGATAAGGCTCCAGAAGAAAGAGAACGTGGTATCACAATCAATACTTCACACGTTGAGTATGAAACAGAAACACGTCACTACGCTCACGTTGACTGCCCAGGACATGCTGACTATGTAAAGAACATGATCACAGGTGCTGCTCAGATGGACGGTGCTATTCTTGTAGTTGCTTCATCAGACGGTCCTATGGCTCAGACTAAGGAGCATTTGCTTCTAGCTCGTCAGGTTGGCGTTCCATACATCGTTGTATTCATGAACAAGGCTGACCAGGTTGATGATCCAGAACTTCTTGAACTAGTTGAAATGGATATCAGAGGCACACTTGACGAATATGAATTCCCAGGCGATGACACACCAATCATCAAGGGTTCAGCTCTTGCAGCTCTAAACGCTCCAGATGACGTTACAGATGCTGCTTATGCTCCAATTCTTGAACTTATGGATGCTGTTGATGCTTATATTCCAACTCCAGAGCGTAAATCAGACCTTCCTTTCCTAATGCCTATCGAAGATACTATGACTATTTCTGGTCGTGGTACTGTTGTTACAGGTAGAGTTGAAAGAGGACAGATTAAGATTGGTGATGAAGTTGAAATCGTTGGTATTAAGGTTGAAATAGATAAGTCAGGTGTTACTGGTATCGAAATGTTCAGAAAGACAATGGATTACGCTGAAGCTGGCGATAACATCGGTGCTCTTCTTCGTGGTATCACAAGAGAACAGGTTGAAAGAGGACAGGTTCTTTGTAAGGCTGGTTCAATCCTTCCACTTACAAAGTTCAAGGGTCAGGTTTATATTTTGAAGAAGGAAGAAGGCGGTCGTCATACTCCATTCTTCACAAATTACAGACCACAGTTCTACTTCAGAACAACTGATGTTACTGGTATCGTAACTCTTACAGGCGATGTTGAAATGTGTACTCCTGGTGATAACGTTGAAATCGACGTTGAACTAATTACACCAATCGCTATTGAAGAAGGTCTACGTTTCGCTATCCGTGAAGGTGGCCGTACAGTAGGTTCAGGCGTTGTTACAGCTGTAACAAAGGACTAATTATATAATTGAGAAGCAGAAAATTTAATTTTCTGCTTCTTTTTTTCTGAAATATAATAAAATAATGTAAATAAAACAGTCTGTAGAAAAAACGCAGGCTGTTTTGTGCAATTTCACTAAAAAAAATCAAATATATTTGGTTCGATTTATTTTCTTACTTTCATATTTAAACTTGACGTTTTTTTGTTATTGTATTATAATATTATATGTACACTGTGGTGAAGTGTGGTGAAATGATGTAAAAATATCACTTTTCAGGTGTGTTGTCCTAAATATTTAGAAAGGTGGTGTCGGAAATGGCTCTAACAGCTCTTATGGGTACTTATCATCATAATATTGATGCTAAGGGAAGAATGAGTTTTCCGACTAAGCTTAGAGAAATATTAGGAGCAGAATTTTATGTCACAAAAAGCATTAGCCAGAAGTGTCTGACAATATATTCCAAGGACGAGTGGGAAAAACTCGCTGCAAAGGTTGCATCCCTTCCGGATTCTATGGGCGGTCTTGATATAAAGAGATGGCTTTTTTCTGGTGCTGGAGAATTGCTTCCAGATAAACAGGGCAGAGTTTTAATTCCGGCTGATCTGCGTGAATTTGCAGACCTGACAAAAGATGTTGTCGTTATAGGTCTGGATGATAAGGCAGAAATCTGGGATAAGGACTTATGGGATAACCAGCAGAATAATATGGATATGTCCAAGATGCTTGCAGCAATGCAGCAGCTTGGTATCTAAGGAGATTAATTATGGAGTTTTCTCACGTTTCAGTATTGCTCAATGAGAGTATAGAGGGACTTGCTGTCAAACCTGAAGGCATTTATGTCGATGGTACAGCTGGCGGTGCAGGTCACTCAAAAAAAATTGCAGAAAAGCTAAAAGATGGAGGACAACTTATCGCTTTGGATAGAGATCCGGATGCTGTTGAAATTGCTTCAGAACGCCTTGCCGATTACAATGCAAGAGTTATAAGAAGTAATTATTCTGAAATGCGTTCAGTTCTTGATTCGATTAATATTGATAAGGTGGATGGTATTCTGCTGGATTTAGGTGTATCTTCACATCAGCTTGATACGCCGGATCGTGGTTTTTCATACAATTATGATGCGCCTTTGGATATGAGAATGAGTCAGGAGGGTGTAAGTGCTTACGATATTGTAAACAACTATACCCAAGAACAGCTTGCTAAAATAATTTTTGAGTTCGGTGAAGAGAAATTTTCAAGGAGAATTGCATCTGAAATCGTATCAAGAAGAGAAGCAAGCCCTGTTTTAACTACTTTTGAACTTGCTGATATAATAAAAAGCAGTGTTCCAGCAGCAGTTAGACGGGAAAAAAATCCATGCAAAAAAACATTTCAGGCAATAAGAATTGCAGTTAATGGCGAATTTGATCATCTTTCAAAGGGGCTAGATGCAGCATTTTATAGTCTGAAGCCAGGCGGAAGGCTTGCAGTTATAACGTTTCATTCTCTTGAGGATAGACTTGTAAAGCAGCGTTTTGCTGGATGGTGCAAGGGTTGTGTCTGCCCACCAGATTTTCCACAATGTATTTGTGGGAAAACACCTGAGGGAAAGCTTGTTAATAGAAAGCCAATCGAGGCAAATAGTGACGAGCTTGAGCAGAATAACCGAAGCAGAAGTGCAAAGTTAAGAATTATAGAAAGGAGATAGGTGCTTTGCTATGGCGGTTAATAATTCAGCTCATGAATATCACCAGCATAATAGTCCAAATAAACATAACAAAACTTATAATTATCATGAACCTGCTTATAATCCTCACCCCCCTGAGGAACATCCGGAAAGAAAGCAAGCATCTAGCATCACCATGAAAAAGACTCCTCCTAAAAGAGGATCAGCTTCTAAGGTGTTCCTTTTTGCAATTTCTGTATTTTTTATATGTTTCGCTCTCCTTTCGGCTAAGGTTGAAACAAGTAAAATTTATCGTCAGATTTCAAGTGCTAATCATAATCTTGAAAGCGTTCAAAGTGAAAATGTTCGTTTACAGTCAGAACTAGAAAGTAAAATGACTTTAAAAAACGTTGAAGAATACGCTGTAAAGGTTCTGGGATTGCAAAAGTTAAATAATTCTCAGACAAAATATGTTGAAACACAAATTGATGACGTAGTAGAAATTCCTGAAGAAGAAAAAAACATTTTTGTTAAAGTAAAAGATAATTTTGACAAGCTTGTGGAATATATTTTCGGGTAATGCAATATTATTATATAGAAGGCAGTAAAAAAATAGAAGAGCTGCTAAAACAATAAACGGAGAACAAAAACGAGTGTACGAAAAAAGGCTTTCGGTACAGAGGATACGTCTGCAAGTATCTGTGTGCCGTTGACTTTTTTCGAATATTGTTTTTAACTGTTTCGTTTATTCGGCAAAATCACCAAGCAGTAATTGAATGACGTTGTTTCTATAGTTAAATGAATTAAAGTAGTTTATTTAATTATAAAAACAAAATTACCATTCGCCAAGGGCAGGGGAAGATACAAAAGTCCCTGCCTTATTTTATATGATATTCCCAATGGAGGTTTTTATGGCAGATAAACCAACAATTCAAATGAAAAAGCGTACTAATATCGCACTACTCTTTCTAATTATGCTTTTTGTTTGCGCAATAATTATAAGGCTTTTTAAACTTTCGGTTCTTGATAATAAATTTTATCAAGAAAAGGCTAATGCTGACCATTTCGGTGCTATATCTATTTCAGCCAATAGAGGTGCTATTTACGATAGCAATGGTGTTATACTTGCACAGAGTGCGACTGTTTATAAGGTATTTATGGATCCTGATTTGTTTCGCAGCGAAATAGAAAAAAAAGATGAAACAGTCAGATCACAGCAAAAGAAAATTGCTAATGGTGATCTTCCAGCAGGTACAGTTATAAAGACTGCTGATGAGGTTCAGAATGAAATAATAGAATATATTGCTGAACAGCTGGAAATTGATGTTAAAAAAGTTGAGAGTGCAATGGAAAGAAACTCTCAGTATGAAGTTTTGAAAACACAGGTTGAAAAACCAGCTGCTGATAATATAATTGCATTTATGGATGAAAATAGTATCAATTCAATTCAGATTGAAGAAGATACTAAGAGATATTATCCACAAGATGAACTTGCTGCGTCTGTAATAGGTTTTACTAATTCAGATGGTGATGGACAGTATGGTCTTGAGTATCAGTATGATGAATACTTATCTGGTATTGATGGAAAGGTTATTTCTGCCAAGGATGCAAACGGAAACGAAATGCCTTACAGATATTCAAAGACATACGAGGCGCAGGACGGTAACTCATTACACCTTACCATTGACCGAACACTTCAGTATTCATTGGAAAAAAACCTTGAAGAAATGGTTAGTCAGTTTGAGATTGAGGATAGAGCTTGTGGTATAATTATGAATGCCAAAACTGGTGCTATTCTGGCTATGGGCGTTTCACCAGGCTTTGACTTAAACAATCCTTCAACTGTTGCAGATTTGCAAGTCGCACAGACTGCACAGGACTTGGGATTGCTTGCTATTGATAAAAATGAAGTTATAAAAAAAGATAAGGTAAAAGGACTTCTTGATACGTTAACTGAAGAACAATATAATGAAGCCTATGTTGCTGCAAGAGAACAGCAATGGAAAAACAAAGCTATCACTGAGCTTTATATTCCAGGTTCTGTTTTTAAAGTTATAACCAGTTCTTCAGCACTTGAAGAAAATAAAATAACACTTGATGATTCATTTGAGTGTGGCGGTTCAGTTGTGGTTTACGAAGGAACTGATGCAATGCATTGCTGGAAGACATCTGGTCACGGTACGCAGTCATTTGTTGAGGCGATTACTAACTCTTGTAATCCAGCGTTTATTGAAATTGGAAGAAGACTTGGTACGGATAAATTCTTTGAGTATTTTCAGGCATACGGCATGACAGAAAGAACTGGTATAGACTTGCCAGCCGAGTCTACTAGTATTTACCAGAGTTTAAGCGGAATGGGCCCAGTAGAACTTGCTTCATGCTCATTCGGACAGACAAATAAGGTTACTCCAATTGAAATGATTACGTCTTATGCGGCTGTAATAAATGGCGGAAGCCTTGTTACACCGTATGTTGTCAGCAAGATTGTTGATAAGGACGGAAACGTTGTACTTACAAACGAAAAAACTGTAAAACGTCAGGTTATATCTGAAGAAACATCTAAGCTTATGTGTCAGACACTTGAAACAGTTGCTGTTCAAAATGGTGCTTATATAAAGGGCTACCATGTCGGTGGAAAGAGTGGTACTTCTGAAAAGCTAGACGAATATGCGGGCAATGAAAAAGATCCTATGAGATACGTTGCGTCATATTGCTGTTTTGCACCTGCTGATGATCCAGAAATAATCATGCTTATTATGGCTGATGAACCTATGTCAGGAGAATACTACGGAAGTAAAATTGCTGTTCCTTACTCAAGAAAGATTATGGAAGAAATATTGCCTTATCTTGGCTATTACCCTGAATATACTGATGAAGAAGCTAAGAGCATGGATGTCGCAGTTCCATTTGTTGAGGATATGACAATCAGCGAGGCCCAGCAGGCTTTGGATGCTAAGGGACTTACATATGAGGTTGTTGGTGAAGGAAGCACAATCTGTGGTCAGATGCCTCTTTCAGGAAGCAACATAACACAGGGCGGAACTGTAATTTTGTATACAAACAGGGGCTATACACAGGAAACTGTTGAAGTTCCTGATATGACAGGATATACATTGTCAGATGCAAACTATATTCTGACAACAGCCGGACTTAACCTTTTAGCTGGAGGTGCGTCTACAGATACTACGGCGGCAGTAGTTCAGACGCAGTCAGTTGCGGCTGGTAGTAAAGTTGAAAAGGGTACTGTAATTGAGCTGACGTTTGGTGTAAATGACAGATCAGGTTGATACAGTTTTTATAATTATAAGCCAATTAAATTTTACAGACGGGGTGAAAATATGAAACTCTATAAGCTGATTGAAGGAATAGCTGAAACAAAGCTTGACAATATTGAAATAAGTAGTATTACTGATAATACATCTAAGGTTGAAAAGGACAGCATCTTTGTATGCGTTAAGGGTACATCGTTTGACGGACATAGTGCTGCTGAAAAGATGCTTGAAAAGGGTGCGGCACTTGTTATTGCAGAATATGATCTTGGACTTGGTGAAAAGCAGATTATAACTGAAAATTCAAGAAAGTTTTATGGTGAACTGTGTGCTGCATGGTTTGACCATCCAGAGAAAAAGTTACAAATAATTGGTGTAACTGGTACAAACGGAAAAACTACAATTACAAATATAATTAAAAACATACTTATGTCATGTGGAATTAAAACTGGTCTTATCGGAACAATCAGAAATGAGATTGGCGATGAGATTATAGATACTGAAAATACTACTCCAATGGCGTTTGACTATATGTCGATACTAGATAAAATGGTCAAGGCTGGATGTAAATATGCTATAATGGAGGTTTCTTCATTCGGACTCGTTCAGCATAGAATAGGCCCTACACATTTTAAGATTGGCATATTTACAAATCTGACTCAGGATCATCTTGATTATCATAAAACAATGGAAAATTATTATCAGGCAAAAAAGATGATGTTTGATGAATGTGATGACGCTATTATAAATACTGATGATGAATATGGTAAAAGACTATATGATGAAATAAATTGCCGCAAATATACCTGCGGACTAGAGAATAAAGCAGATTTCTATGCAGATAATGTTAACATCAGAGCAGATGGAACAGCGTTTGAATATTTTTATAATAATAATGCAATTCATATTATTACTAAAATGATAGGAATGTTTAATGCATTTAATGTAATGGCAGCAATTAGTGTTTGTGTTAAGCTTGGACTTGATATTAATGACATTATCAAAGCAATTGGTGAATATAATGGTGTAAAGGGACGATGTGAAATCATTCCGACTGGAAAGGATTTTACTGTTATTTGTGATTACGCTCATACACCAGATGCAATTGAAAATATTCTTTCAAGCGTTAAGGAATACACCGAAGGAAAACTCATTTGCCTTTTTGGTTGCGGAGGTAACAGAGATGCTCAAAAGCGTCCGCTAATGGCTAAGGCAGCGGCTAAATATGCTGATAAACTTATTATTACTTCTGATAATCCTCGTGATGAAATACCAGAAGCAATTATTGATGATATTCTTGCTGGATTGACAGACAAGGAAATGCCGCTTGATGTTGTTGTTGACAGAACAGAAGCAATATATCATTCGCTTGAAATTGCCCAAAAGGGTGACATAATCGTCCTTGCTGGAAAGGGACATGAAGATTATCAGGTTTTGTCAGGCAATAAGCATATACATTTTGATGAAAGAGAGATAGTTTCAGAAGGCCTGAAGCTGATTAATTAATGGAAAAGTTATTATTATCTGAAATCGCAAACGCTTTGAAAACTTCATTTTCAATGGAAAAGGAAATAACTGAAATATCAACTGATACAAGAAACCTTCCAGAAGGTTGCCTTTTTGTTGCTATAAAGGGCGATAATTTTGATGGACATGATTTTATTGAAAGCTCAATAGAGGCTGGTGCAGTTTCAGTATTGTCTGAAAAGGATGTTGAAAACTGCAATTGCTTAGTCGTTGAAAATACAAGAAAAGCATTTCTTAACCTTGCAGGATATTATAGAAAAAAATTCTCACCAATTCTTGTGGGCATTACAGGAAGTGTCGGAAAGACAACTACAAAGGAAATGGTTGCACTTGTTTTATCAGAAAAATTCAGTTGCCTTAAAACTAAGGGAAATTTAAATAATGAAATTGGCTTACCAAAAACTCTTTTTACAATGGACAGCAGTCACGAAGTCGCTGTTATTGAAATGGGTATGTCTGATTTCGGAGAAATTGAAAGACTATCTAAAACAGCTGCACCAACAATTGGTGTTATTACAAATATTGGTTTTTCGCATATTGAGAATTTGAAATCTCAGGAAGGAATTTTAAAAGCAAAGCTTGAAATTCTTGAGGGTATGGAAGAAAATGCACCACTGGTTGTAAATGGTGATGATGCACATCTGGCTCCACTGAAAGAAAATATTTCCAAAGACCGTCCGGTTTATACTTTTGGAATTGATAATGAAAATAGTGATTTCAGAGGAACTGATATAGTTGAGGCAGACGGTGTTACAACATTTGACGTTCACTATAACGGTAATGTCTGCAAGGTTGAAATTCCATGCGTTGGCAGACACAATGTTTTAAATGCACTTACAGCGTTTTGTATCGGTATACTTTCAGGTATGACAGAAATCGAAATAACTTCTGCATTAAAAAAATATCAGCCAGATGCAATGCGTCAGAACATTGTAAAAAAATGTGATAATACAGTTATTATCGATTGCTATAATGCAAGTCCGGATTCAATGAAGGCATCTCTCGGTGTTCTATCCGGAATAAAGACTAACGGAAGAAAAATTGCGGTTTTAGGTGATATGCTTGAGCTTGGAAGTGCATCAGAAAAGCTACATAGATTAGTTGGTAAGTATGTTTGTGATACAAATCCAGATATGCTTTTCTGTTTTGGAACTGAATCAGAATTTATAAAAATGGAAGCAGAGGCTTGTGGAGTTGAATCGTATTTTACTTCTGACAAGCAGGAATTAATTTCGAAAATTTCTTCATATATAAAAAATGAGGACGCAATTCTCTTTAAAGCAAGCCGTGGAATGAAGCTTGAAGAGGTAATAGAAGGTTTGTTTAATCAGGAGGGAAAATAATGTCATATTGGATAAGCATAGTAGTCGCCTTGGCATCATTTGCGTTGGCAGCACTTATTGGTCTAGCTTTAATACCATTTCTTAAAAAAATACATTTTGGACAGACAATCCTTGATATCGGCCCGGCTTGGCATAAGTCAAAGCAGGGAACACCAATTATGGGTGGATTTATGTTTATAATCAGTAGCATTATTACTACGATAATCGGATATTTTATTTTCAAAAATGACAGTATGATTGATTTGACAGAAAAGGTTGCCGGAAATAATGCAATAAGACTTCTTTCTTGTATTATTTTTTCAATGCTTTTTTCAGCAATTGGTTTTCTTGATGATTATATAAAAGCTGTTAAGAAACAAAATCTCGGATTAAACGCAAAGCAGAAGATGGTTATGCAATTATTGCTTGCAGCAGGATTTCTTGCAGTTCTTTATGCTTTAGGTGACAAGTCAACAAAAATAGATTTAATCTTTGTTGATATTGATTTTGGAATTTTGTATTATCCTGTAATGGTTTTGTTCATAATATATGTATCAAATGCAGTTAACCTTACAGATGGTGTTGACGGTCTTTGCGGATCAGTAACTTTTGTTACAATGCTGGCATTTTCTGCAATATGCGGTATACTTAAATCATATGAAATTTCAATTTATGCAGTTGCAATAGCTGGTGGATGTATGGGATTCTTAATCTGGAATCTTCATCCTGCAAAGTGCTTTATGGGCGATACTGGTTCTATGTATCTTGGTGGTGCATTTGTTGCAATCGGTCTTACAACTCATCAGCACTTGATGATTGTTATTGTCGGCTTGGTTTATATCCTTGAGGCACTTTCAGTTGTTATACAGGTTTCTTATTTTAAATTTACTGCAAAACAGCATTACAAGAAAACTGGTGAAAAGGGTAAGGGAAAAAGAATTTTCAAAATGTCACCAATTCATCATCATTTCGAAATGAGCGGATTTAGCGAATACATAATTGTTATTACATTTTCAATTACAGCAATTATTTTATCAGTTGTAGGAGTGTTAACAGTTTTATAAGGATAGGGAGGAAATGAATTTTGTCTGAAAATTACCGTGCAGGAGCTGCTGCAATAAATAATATGCATAATCCTGTAAGAAAAAAAGCAAAACGCAAAATACAACCTCTTTTTTCAAGAGGGGTTATGGACTTATCATTTTTTCTGATAGTAATGACACTTCTTGTTATTGGAATTATCATGATGTTCTCAGCAAGTTATGCGTGGGCACTTAGTGAAAGTGGCGGCGAAAGCGGAACTGGCTATGCTATGAAGCAGACATTTATGGCGGCAATAGGACTTGTTGCATTGCTGTTTTTCTCATTCTTTGACTATCATCATTTTAGTAAACCTAAAATTGCAATTGGTCTTTATGTTCTTTGTATTGGTATGCTTTTAATGGTATTTACTCCACTTGGAATTACCAGAAATGGTGCTTCAAGATGGTTGAATCTCGGAATTGAATTTCAACCGTCTGAGCTTATGAAGTTTGCAATTATAATACTATTTTCATATTTGATTGTAAAAAACTATAATCGTATGAATAAATTCTCAATAGGTATAGTGCCATACGCATTTCTTTTGGGGATAGTTGTTATGATTCTTATGGCACAGCCTCACCTTTCTTGTACACTGCTTATATGTTGCGTTGCAGTTTCACTAATGTTTGTTGGTGGTGTAAGATGGAAGCATATAGGTTTACTTTTGACTGTTGGTATTGGTGCAATTGCACTTATTGTATATGTTAAGAGTCAGGGTGAGGATGGTTTCACATATTTTGCAAAACGATTCCAGTCATGGTTTGATCCGTTTTCTGATGCAACTGATGCAACATGGCAGACTTGTCAGTCGTTAATTGCAATAGGCTCAGGTGGCCCATTTGGTTTGGGACTTGGCGAATCAAGACAAAAGTTTATGTATCTTCCAGAAACTCAGAATGACTTTGTTTTTGCGATCGTTTGTGAAGAATTAGGCTTTGTTGGTGCAGTTACAATCATTCTTCTATTTGCACTTTTAGTTATCAGAGGATTATTTATTGCATCAAAAGCAAATGATAAGTTTGGAATGCTTTTGACAATTGGTGTTACAGTTCAAATTGGTATTCAGGCATTTTTGAATATTGCTGTTGTAAGTAATCTTATTCCAAATACAGGAATCAGTCTTCCGTTTTTTAGCTATGGGGGAACAGCGCTTGTAATGCAGCTTGCTGAAATGGGAGTTATACTAAATGTTTCAAGGCAAGCGACGATGGAAAATTAGCTTGACAATACTGCTGAAAGGATATTGATTTTATGAGAGTTTTACTTGCAGGAGGCGGTACAGGTGGACATATTAATCCTGCACTGGCAATTGCCTCAATTATAAAGGAACATTTACCAGATACAGAATTTCTTTTTGCTGGAACGCCTAACGGAATGGAAGCAAGACTTATTCCAGAAGCGGGATATAAATTTGCAGATATAAAGGTTGCAGGCTTTCAGAGAAAAATCACTTTAAAGAATGTCAAAAGAAATTGTCAGGCTCTTTGCTATCTTGCAACATCGGGTGCAAGGGCAAAGGCAATTATAAAAGAATTTAAACCTGATATTGCAATCGGAACTGGTGGTTATGTTAGTGGGCCGATTATCAGAATGGCTGCAAAAATGGGTGTTGCAACTGCAATCCATGAACAGAATGCTTATCCAGGGGTTACTAATAAAATTCTGGCAAAAGAAGTTGACAAGGTAATGCTAACAGTCAAGGAAGCACTTGATTATATGGATAATAACGTTAATTATTCTATAACAGGACTTCCTGTAAGAGATGGTATTGCATCAAAATCAAAGGCTCAGGCGAGAAGAGAATTAGGCTTTGATAATGAATTGTGTATACTTTCATTTGGCGGAAGCCTTGGTGCTGGATGCATAAATGAAACAATGAGTGCAGTTATTGAATGGCATACAAAAAATGGCTTGAAAATTAATCATATACATGGTTATGGTGGAATGGGTAAGTTATCATTTCCAGAAGCCATGATGAAAAAATGTATACCACTTAAAAATAACAGACTCAGAATTTCTGAATACATAAATGATATGGATACTTGT
>JAVBRC010000039.1:0-12775 GCA_031548405.1 Oscillospiraceae bacterium
TTTAACTGCTGAAATGTTATTATTATCTAGATAACTGTTAATGCCATCTATTATTTTTACAGGTGCAAACGGATCAGTAAATATTGCTCCGCCAACCTGAACAGCACTAGCACCAGCCATCATCATTTCAATTGCGTCATCTCCAGTAGCAATACCGCCCATGCCTATTACTGGAATATTTACAGCGTTTGCAGTCTGCCACACCATTCTTAGTGCAACTGGGAAAACTGCTGGCCCTGACATTCCACCCATATTGTTTCTCAAAATTGGACGGCGGGTATTAATATCTATTCTCATTCCAAGAAGTGTATTAATAAGTGAAACAGAATCAGCACCTTCAGCTTCAACAGCCTTTGCAATGTCTGTAATACTTGTAACATTAGGTGAAAGCTTAACTATCAATGGCTTCTTTGTTGCCTGTCTAACAAGTTTTGTGACAGTCGACGCACCTTCACAGGTAGCACCAAAAGCCATTCCACCCTGTTTTACATTTGGGCATGAAATATTCAATTCAATCATATGAACATCAGTTTCATCAAGCTTTCTTGCGATTTCAACGCATTCTTCAGCAGTTGAACCAGCAATATTTGCAAGAATAACAGTATCCTTAGTCATAAGATTAGGAAGTTCATCAGATATAAATTTATCAATACCTGGATTCTGCAAGCCTACAGAATTAAGCATTCCTGATGGAGTTTCTGCAATTCTAGGAGAAGGATTTCCAGTACGCTTTGTTATCGTAGTACCCTTTGTTGCAATTCCGCCGAGAGTTGATAATGGAAAAAGTTCTTCATATTCACGACCATATCCAAATACACCAGAAGCAGGGATTACAGGGTTTTTAAAGTTGATACCACATATATTAACAGATAAATCAGCCATTACCAGATTACCTCCTTTGCATTAAATACAGGGCCGTTTTTACATACATGAGCAAAATGCTCTTCGCCGTCTTTTTTTGTTTTGCATGCACAAACAAGACAAGCACCAATTCCACAGCCCATTCTTTCTTCAAGTGAAACTTCACAGAAAACTTCACTTTCATTGGCAATTGCAGAAATGTTTTTTAGCATAGGTGTTGGACCACATGAATAAACAGCATCAATTCCACCCTTTTCAAGCAGTTCTTTAAGAGGCTCAGTTACAAAGCCTTTTATGCCCATAGTGCCATCATCAGTACAAAGTATTGTTTCAGCACCAGTATTTTTGAAGTCATTCTGCAAAATAACAGCTTCAGCGCTTCTGAAACCAGAAATTACAATTGCTTTTTCGCCGAAAATTTTTGCAAGTGGTAACATCGGAGGAGTTCCGATTCCGCCACCAATAAGAACCACCTTATTAAAGGACTCGTTGATTGTAAAACCATGTCCGAGGGGTGCAAGCATATCAATAAGCTCGCCTTCATTGAGCTTTGAAATTGCCTTTGTTCCATCAGCCTTGATGATAAAAACAATACGAAGTGTTCCCTTTTCAGAATTTATATCGCATATTGAAATTGGTCTTCTTAAAGTGAATCCTGTTGGAAGAATGTGTACAAACTGTCCTGGTTTTGCAACCTCTGCAACTTCTGGACATAGTATTTCAATACTGCAGGTATCTTTCGCAAGAAAACTTTTATTTATAATCTGATATTTTCCTTGTGTGTATTTCATAAGCTTTCCTTTCAGGTTATTTACTTATTATAAACTTTCGGGCGGAATAAAATTCCGCCCTTTAATAAGTTTATATTTTTGTAATATCAATTAGTTCAACATCGTCAATTGTTCTGTTTGTTAAAAGAACATTTGCAAGTGACTTTGCAGTATCAACCGCAGTCAAGCTACAAATTGAACGCTCAACAGACTTACGACGCATCTTAACACTATCTCTTGCAGGAAGTCTTCCCTTTTCAGATGTTGAGATAACGTAATGAATTTTTCCACTTTCAAGAAGTGACAATACATTAGGCTCTGTTTCTTCTGAAATTTTGTTTACAAGACTAGTTGCAATCATATTTTTATTAAGTGTATTTGCTGTACCACCTGTACCGTAAAGCTCAAATCCCATTTGCGCAAACTTATCTGCAATTGAGATTATTTCCTGCTTATCTGTATCACGAACAGAAATAAGCACTCCGCCTTCCTTCTTCAGATCGTATCCAGCAGCAACAAGTCCCTTTAGTAATGCATCTTCAAAGTTATCAGCAATACCAAGACTTTCACCAGTAGATTTCATTTCTGGGCCAAGCATTGTATCAACGTCCTGAAGCTTCTCAAATGAGAATACAGGAACCTTAACTGCAACATACTTGCTCTTCTTATAAAGACCACTTTCATAGCCCTGTTCCTTTAGGCTTGTACCAAGCATAATCTTAGTAGCAATGTCAACCATTGGAATACCTGTAACCTTACTGATATAAGGTACTGTTCTTGAAGAACGTGGGTTTACCTCGATTACATATACTTCATCATTGTATACAACATACTGAATATTAACAAGACCGATTACCTTTAGTTCAAAAGCAAGCTTCTTAGTGTATTCAATAATTGTATCAACAATCTTTGAAGACAATGTCTGTGCAGGATAAACTGAAATTGAGTCACCTGAATGGACACCAGCACGTTCAATATGTTCCATTACACCTGGAACGAGGAAGTCTGTTCCGTCGCAGATTGCGTCAACTTCAACTTCCTTACCCATCATGTACTTATCGATGAGTACAGGGTTTTCAAGCATTGTTCTGGTAATAATTTCCATATATTCAACAACGTCTTTATCAGAATGAGCAATAATCATGTTCTGACCACCAAGTACATATGAAGGACGAAGAAGTACAGGATAGCCAAGCTTTTCAGCAACTTCAACAGCTTCATCAGATGTCATAACAGTGAAACCTTCTGGACGTGGGATCTGGCACTTTTCAAGAAGTTCATCAAATCTCTCTCTATCTTCAGCAGCATCAATACTGTCAGCAGATGTTCCGAGAATGTTAACACCCATATCTGCAAGATGACGTGTAAGCTTAATAGCTGTCTGGCCACCAAACTGTACAACAACACCATCAGGCTTTTCAGTTTCAATTATTGATTCAACGTCTTCCTTTGTTAGTGGATCAAAGTAAAGTCTGTCGCCGGTGTCAAAGTCAGTTGAAACAGTTTCTGGGTTGTTATTGCAGATAACAGCTTCATATCCTTCTTCTTTAAGCGCCCAAACACAGTGAACTGAACAGTAATCGAATTCGATACCCTGACCAATTCTGATAGGACCTGAACCGAAAACGATAATCTTTTTCTTTCCAGTATCAGTTCTTTCAATAAACTGCTTTGCTTCGTTTTCTTCATCAAATGTTGAGTAGAAATAAGGAGTTTCAGCCTTAAATTCTCCCGCACAAGTATCAACCATCTTATAAACAGCTTTTTTGTCCATAGGGCATTTCTGACCTGACATACGTTCGATAGTGCTGTTTAAATAACCATACTGCTTTGCAATAAGGTATTTTTCCTCTGTAAGTTCACCATCAGCAAGCCATCTTTCAAGCTCAACAAGATTTTTAAGCTTACTCAAGAACCATTCATCAATCAATGTGATTTCATGAAGTTCTTCAATTGATATATCACGCTTTAGCAATTCATAAATCTGGAATGCACGTTCGTCATCTGCCTGAGGAATTTTCTCAAGTAGTTCTTCAGTTGTGTATTCATCAAACTTCTTCATGTTAAGCGAATCAACACCAAGCTCTGTTGAACGAACAGCCTTCATCATAGCCTGTTCAAAGCTTGTACCGATTGACATAACTTCACCAGTTGCCTTCATCTGTGTACCAAGTGTACGCTTTGCATAAACAAACTTATCAAAAGCCCATTTTGGGAATTTAACAACAACATAGTCAATAGCTGGCTCAAAACAAGCGTATGTTTTACCAGTTACCTGATTCAAGATTTCATCAAGTGAATATCCGATAGCAATTTTTGTAGCAACCTTAGCAATAGGATAACCAGTTGCCTTAGAAGCAAGTGCTGATGAACGTGAAACTCTAGGGTTTACTTCGATTACAGCATATTCCATTGATTCAGGGTGAAGTGCGAACTGACAGTTACAACCACCTTCAACCTTTAGTTCAGAAACGATATTTAAAGATGCAGTTCTAAGCATCTGATATTCAACGTCTGTAAGTGTTACTGCTGGTGCAATAACGATACTATCTCCTGTATGAACACCAACTGGATCAAAGTTTTCCATTGAACAAACGGTAATAACATTACCCTTGCTGTCACGGATTACTTCAAACTCAATTTCCTTCCAGCCACTGATACATTTTTCTACAAGAATCTGTGTGATAGGAGAAAGTCTAAGTCCGTTCTTAGCGATATCCTTTAACTGGTCTTCATTATACGCAATACCGCCGCCAGTTCCACCAAGTGTAAACGCCGGTCTTACGATAACTGGATAATCGATAACCTTTGCAAAATCAACAGCATCTTCAAGTGTTTCAACAACCTTTGAAGGAATACATGGTTCGCCAATCTTTTCCATTGTATCCTTGAATGCCTGTCTGTCTTCTGCCTTATGAATTGTAAGAGGATCTGCACCAAGAAGCTTTACATTCTGTTCGTCCAAAAATCCTTCTGCTGCAAGCTGCATTGAAAGAGTAAGACCAGTCTGTCCACCAAGTGTTGACAGAATACTGTCTGGCTTTTCAATCTTAATAATTCTTTTTACAACATCAAGTGTAAGTGGTTCAATATAAATTTTATCTGCCATTGCCTTGTCTGTCATAATTGTAGCAGGGTTTGAGTTGATAAGAACAACTTCAAGACCTTCCTGTTTTAATGCACGACAAGCCTGTGTTCCGGCATAGTCAAATTCGGCTGCCTGTCCGATTACAATCGGGCCTGAACCGATTACAAGTACTTTTTTAATATCCTGTCTTAAAGGCATATTAGTGCATCTCCTTTTTAATCATTTCAATAAATTCATCAAACAGATATTCAGTATCCTGTGGACCACCGTGTGCCTCAGGATGGAATTGAACTGTAAATGCATTGATACTATTATATCTGATACCCTCACAAGTTCCATCGTTTGCATTATAATGTGAAACTTCACCAACCTTTGGATCAATGCTATCTCCGATAACTGTATATCCATGGTTCTGGCTTGTTACAAAAGTTCTGTCAAGAGCCTTATCACAAACAGGCTGATTTTCACCTCTATGACCATACTTCAGCTTTTCAGTTTTTCCACCCATAGCAAGAAGTAATAGCTGATGACCTAAACATATTCCAAACATTGGTATTCCAAGCTTAGATATTTCTTTGAGATTTTCTATAATTTCAGGATTTGCAGTAGGATCTCCAGGGCCACTTGAAAGCATAATACCATCTGGTGCAAGATTCTTAATTTCCTCAGCAGTTGTATATGCAGAAACGACAGTAACCTCGCAACCACGTTTTACAAGCTGATCCTTAATACTCTTTTTTGCACCGAAATCAAGCATTACAACCTTATATTTTGAGTCGTCGTTGCTGAATGTTTTTGCTTCAGTGCAAGTTACATTCTTTACAGCATCTGTTACTTCAAATGCATTAACCTGCTTTAGTAATTCTTCTTTTTTCTCATATACGTTTTCAGTTGTAATCATACCATTCATTACACCAAATTCACGAATCTTTCTTGTAAGGCTTCTTGTATCAATTGAGTGAATACCAATTACATTCTGCTTTATAAGAAATTCTTCAATTGTTCCGTTAGAACGGAAGTTTGAAGGTGTATTACACCATTCTCTGACAACATATCCGCTAACATGAGATTTTGATGATTCATTATCCTCATCATTAACGCCATAATTTCCGATTAGTGGAAATGTCTGAGTTACAATGTGTCCATAAAAACTTGGATCAGTAAGTGTTTCCTGATAACCTGTCAGACAAGTTGTGAAAACAACTTCTCCAATTACTGTTCCCTTTGCGCCAAAACTGCGTCCTTCGTAAACAGTACCATCTGCTAAAAGCAGATACGCTTTTTCGCTTTGATTAAATAATGACATCTAACCATTCCTTTCAAAGATAAAATTTCTATTTCAAGTTAATATAAGAAGTTATGTCTTCTCTCATTCTCTCGGCTTCTCTTCTTGCTGCCTTTGCAAAATCCTGTTCAGGACAGTTTTCTTCAGCCTTATAAGCACACATAACAGCTCTTGAAGAATTAACTATTGCACCCAAACCATTTTCATCGAATGCACCAGCAATGCCCTGAGCACCGCCGCCCTGTGCGCCATAGCCAGGAACTAAGAACATAGTGTGTGGAAGTCTTTTTCTAAGCTCTGTCAGCTGTTCAGGGTATGTAGCACCAACAACTGCACCAACTGAAGAATAACCATATTCACCAATCTGCTCGCTTCCCCACTTCTCGCACATATCACCCATTACTGCGTATACTGGTGTACCATCGATAAGCTTGTCCTGAAGTTCTCCGCTTGACTTGTTTGATGTTTTTACAAGTACATATATGCCCTTATCCTTTTCAGCACAAACCTTCAAAAGAGGGTCTATGCCATCAGTTCCAAGATAACCATTTACAGTAAGTGCATCTGCACCGAATGGTTCACATTCAGTTTCTCCAATTTTCACGCTTCCAAGATGTGCCTTGGTATAGGCTTCCATTGTTGCACCAATGTCATTTCTCTTACCATCTGTTATAACAAACATACCCTTAAGTTTAGCATAACGAATAGTTTTCTCAAGTGTCTTTACACCATAATGACCATACATTTCGTAGTATGCAGCCTGTGGCTTGATTGCTGGTACAATATCGCAGATTTCATCAATTATAGCTTGGTTATACTTAAAGATTGCTTTCGCAGCAGCCTTTATTGTCTGACCATCTTCACTGAAAAATTCCTGCTTTATATACTCAGGTACATAATCAAGAACTGGATCAAGACCTACAACAGTAGGGTTTTTTGTTTCGATTATTCTTTTTATTAGCCTGTCAAATGACATATGATACTCCTTTATTTTTAGGAACCACTGATTAAATCAGTATTTCCTTTATTTTTCAAAAAACTGTATGATTCCATCGGAAATAACTCCGACTGGTTTTCCACGAAGCTCCATTCCTTTAAAAGCCGAATTTGAAGCTTTCGACTTAAATTCAGAAGGATTAACTGTCCATTTTTTATCTATATCCATCAATACTATTTCAGCATCTGAGCCTTCCTGAATAGTTACCACTGGAAGTCCTAGAATTTTTCTTGGATTTGTTGACATAAGTTCTGAAATCTTATTTAATGTAATTTTGCCTGTATGATAAAGTCCTGTCAGAGTAGCCGCAAGAGATGTTTCTAAACCGACAATACCATTAGGTGCATTTATGAAATCAGCTTTTTCCTCTTTTGAATGTGGCGCATGATCTGTAACAATACAATCTATTGTTCCATCACATATACCCTCAATAATTGCAAGCCTGTCAGCTTCCTCACGGAGAGGAGGATTCATTCTGTAATCAGCATCTCTTGTGCGAAGCTTTTCATCAGTCATTATAAAATAATGCGGACAGGTTTCGCAAGTAACTTTAACGCCTTCTTTTTTATATTTACGGATTATTTCAGTACTGCCTTCTGTACTTACATGAGCAATATGAATGCGACAATCAGTATTTTTTGAAGTGATAATTTCACGTTCGGTAATACTGTCTTCTGAAAGTCTGTCCATTCCAGGAACACCAAGCTCTTGGGAAACTTTCCCCTTATTTATCTTACCGTCTCCGATTATTTCCAGATCTTCACAATGGGAAATAGTAAGCATTCCGTTTTCTTCTGCCTTTATCATTCCTGCACTAAGCATTTCCTGACTTTCAACTGGTCGACCATCATCTGAAACTGCAATAGCACCAGCTTTTTTCAGTATCGGATAATCGCAAAGTTCTTCACCTTTTAATCCTTTAGTGATTGAAGCAACAGGATAAGTTTTAACGCCAGTATATTTAGCTTTTTCAATTATATAATTAATTGTTTCAGGGTTATCAATAACTGGATTTGTGTTAGGCATACAAGCAACTCCAGTAAATCCACCGTGAATTGCAGCTACTGAACCAGTAATTATATCTTCTTTATAAGTATAACCCGGATCACGGAAATGAACGTGCATATCAAATAGCCCAGGCATAGCAGTAAGACCGTTACAATCCAATTCAGTATCAACTAAAGCTTCAATGTTGCTGTCAATTTTAATTATTTTTCCGTTTTCAATTAAAATATCACACTGCTTATCCAATTCAACATCAACAGCTCTTACATTTTTTAATAATATCGAACTCATTTATACCTCCCATTAGTCTGAATAAATAGAAACATTATCCTGACCGTCTATTTCAGTAACTGAAACCTTAACAATTTCTTCCCTTGAGGTTGGGAGATTTTTTCCTATATAGTCTGGTCTGATCGGAAGTTCTCTGTGTCCTCTGTCAATAAGCACTGCAAGTTGTATAGACTGTGGACGACCTCTTTCAATCAGTGCGTCAATAGCAGCACGGGTACTTCTGCCAGTATAAATGACATCGTCAACTATTACAACACGTTTATTCTTTATTTCAAAAGAAATGTTGGTTTTGTCACGCTCACTGACTGGCTTCTTATCATCTCTGAAAGGTGTTATGTCAAGCGCTCCGCAAGGAACAGATATATTTTCAAGTTCATTTATCTTGGCGGCAATTCTTTCAGCAAATGCCACACCCCTTGAATAAATTCCTACAAGACATAAATCTTCAGCACCCTTGTTACGCTCGAGTATTTCATAAGTGATTCGGGCAACAGCACGTTTCATCGTACTTTCGTCCATAATAATTGTTGTTCTTTCCAAGTAATCACCCCACATATACAAAAAACGCTTACCTGTGAAGACAGATAAGCGTAAAAAACTTGCAGCTAGATATAATTACAGCCAGCTATTAAACACTACCTTGTCAACCTCACAGGATCAACTTAAAGGATTTACTGCATATTATTATATCATATTACTGCCTAAATGTCTAGTAAAATACAAAATTATTTTTTTATTAAACATAAAAACTCAAATTTCTCGCAGCACCCAATCCACTGCTAATTTGAACCATTCTGCACATACTAGATTAATATGACCGTCATAACTGGCTGTTGACAAGTCAGATAATGCAAGGCCATGTCCGCCATTTGGATAGATATGGCATTCAAAAGAAACGTTATTTTTGCTTAATGACTTTATAAAATCAAAGGTGTTCTCTGGTGGAACACAGCCGTCATCAGCGCAGTGCCATATAAATGTTTTTGGTGTAGCTTCAGTAACCTGTTTTTCAAGTGAAACCAAATCAAGCATTTCGGCTGTTGGAGTCTTTCCGAGGATGCTGTCAATTGAACCCTGATGGCAGTACTCTCCGCTTGTAATAACCGGATATGAAAGAATCATTCCGTTTGGTTTATAAGGTTCTGTATTGCCAAGAATATTTTTGAGGTAGTCACTGTTCCATAGTGTTCCAAGGCTCGCACTAAGATGTCCACCAGCTGAAAATCCGCAGACAAGTATCTTATCTGGGTTTATATCAAACTTATCAGAGTTTTCTCTCACAAATTTAACTGCTTCAGCAAGTTCTAGTAATGCTGCTGGAAACGCAGTGCAGATACTATACTCAAGTACAAAAGCGTTAATTCCGAACGAAGAAAAACGCATTGCAACTGCTTGTGATTCACGATCAGAAAGGTATTCATAGCCACCGCCTGGGCAGATAATAACTGCTGGACGATTTCTAAGTCCGATTTCCTGAGAAATATTTAATGTATAGTCATGCAATTTTGCACAACGATCTTTTGACGCTATACCAGCCTTTTGATAATCAGGGATAATTTTATATGTATTCATTTAATTAATTCCTTCCTTACAAATGGTGTTTTTACTTGTATCTTTTTATTATATCATTTCTTTGAAATCTGTCAATAAAAATTTTCTGATTTTTTGTAAAAACAGGTGATATTTTGAAAAAAATATGTTATAATGGAGTAAATTTATTTGTTGAGAGGTATAAAATGAGAATTAGAAGTAAGCCATGGGCAAAACCAGAACTTGAAGCGTGTGATTTCTGTATTAATAAACCAGAAGAACTTAAAGGAAAATGGCAAGATGAATTTTTAGTAAAAAAGCCGATATATCTTGAACTCGGATGTGGTAAAGGTGGATTTATTTCACAGGCTGCATCTTTAAATCAGCAGAAAAATTTTATCGCAGTTGATATAAAAAATGAAATGCTTGTATTAGCTAAACGAAAAATTGAAGCTGAATATGAAAATAAAGACCTGTCTTTTGATAATGTACGAATATTCACAAAAAATATAGAGCAGATTGAAAATATTTTTTCAACTGATGATAATATTGAAAGAATTTATATAAACTTTTGTAATCCATGGCCTAAGGCAAAGCATAAGAAAAGACGTCTGACACACGTCAGACAGCTTATTAAATATAAAGAATTTCTGAATGGAGAGCTTTGGTTTAAAACTGATGATGATGATTTATTTGATGAATCATTTGAATATTTTGAACAGGCTGGTTATAACATAAAATATAAGACATACGATCTTCACGCAAGCGGCTTTGAAGAAAATATAATTACAGAGCATGAGCAGATGTTTACGGCAGAAGGTAAGAAAATCAAATTTTTAATCGCACAGCCGTAATTCTTAATGTGCTAAATAATAATGAGGGGAATTTTATGGACAGCATAATTAAAGAGTTAATAATTGACGGGAAAACAGCTGACCTTAATCCAGCAAATTCATTCAGGGGACTTGGTGCTGTAACCGGAAACAATTCCTCAAGGCTTTTAATGGATTATAAAGCTAAATCACCTGATTCATACTGGGAAATTATGGAATTATTATTTAGTCCGAAATATGGTGCTGGACTAACCCATGTTAAAGTTGAATTTGGTGCTGATATAAATTCATCATCAGGTACTGAACCTTGTATTAAAAGATATGAATCAGAGCTTGCTGATGTGACCAGAGGTGCTGGATTTATGTTTGCAGCTGACGCTAAAAAAATTAATCCTGAAATAACGGTCGATTTTTTGCGCTGGGGCGAACCGGCATGGGTGACCAAAGCATTTGAAAGAAATCAAGAAAATGGTTTTGAGGCTCGATATAAATGGTATAAAGAAACTATTGATGCGGTTTATGATACCTATGAACTAAAGATAGATTATGTTAGTGCTGATGCCAATGAAACTGGTGAAGCAGATGCTGAATGGATAATTTATTTTTCAAAAAGACTTAAATCAGAGAAAAATCAAAGATATGATTACAGAAATATCAAGATTGTAGCTTCTGATGAAGTTAGTTCAAGAAATATAGCAAAGCAAATGGCAGAAAATGAAGAACTGAGAAATGCTGTTGATGTAATAGGTCTTCATTATACAACGTATGGTGATGAAAACACACAGCTGCTTAATGAAAAATACGCAAAAGAAATCTGGTATAGCGAAGGTATTGCTCCATGCAATGTTTCACAGTATTCTGTAAATGCTGATAATTCAGGTATATCGGGTATTAATTCGGTTATCGATGTTACAAATCGTATAATAAACAGTTATTGCCATGGTTCCATGGTTATGTATGAATATCAGCCAGCTGTTTGTGCGTATTACACTGGTTCAAACTATGCACCAAAGCATCTTATTGAAGCCATACAACCATGGTCAGGGTTCTATGAAATAGGCTCTGGTCTTTGGGGAGCAGCTCATATAACCCATTTTATCGAAAAAGGCTGGAAGTTTATAAAGAGTGGTTGTTATGGTGATGGCAAAGAAAACCATCATATAACAGAAACAACAGAGAACCATATTTCACTAATGTCTGAAAACGGAGATTATACTATTGTTCTGACTAACGATTCGGATACATTAAGACAATATAATGTATGTGTAAGAAACATTGAAAAATCAGATTCTGAGGTATACTGTGTTGAAACTAGAGGGCCTGAAAAGGGTAGAAAATATAACTCTGAGTGGTTTAAGGTTACCGATAAAATAATACCAGCAAGTAATAAAACAGGCTGCTTTTATAGGATTGATGTAAAGCCACATTCTATTCTTACCTGCACAACTTTAAGCGTTGAAAGGGTAAATGGAATTGAGTCTGTTAAAACGCCCGAGCAATCATCTAAACATCTGGCACTTCCTTATACTGATACGTTTAATTATAGTGATGAGTTTCTTAAAACACGAGGATTTGCACCTTTATATACAACGGATCAGGGCGGTGCATTTGAAATCGGAAGGTTTGAAAATGAAAACGTATTGGAACAGATTATTACCAAGGATATAATTCCTACCAACTGGCGATTTAGAGGAACTCCCCTGCCTGCTACAAATCTTGGCGATGATAGCTGGAGCAATTATTGCGTTAAAATAGAAGCTAGATTTGAAAATGACAGTAATGATAATTATATTGGTGTCGGACTTAGATACAACTCAGCAGTAACTTGTGATTACAGTGCTGAAGGTGGATATCAGCTGAGAATTTTTGCAGATAAAAAATGGCAACTAAGATATTTTGATACTGTTATTATTGAAGGAAAAGAAGAATTGATAAGTACTTCCAATTGGAATGCTGTTAAAATATCAGCAAAATATAATAAAATAAAGTGCAGTGTAAATAAACAGATTTTATGTGAGTATGTCACCTCTACACCGATGATAGTTGCAGGAAGAATTTCACTTTATAGTGCACATTACAAAAATAAATTCAGAAACCTTTCCGCAATGCCATTAT
>JAVBRC010000209.1:0-8486 GCA_031548405.1 Oscillospiraceae bacterium
ACTGCTTCAAAGGGTGTTTCACCAATTATAATTATAATTGGAAATATCTTTGTAATGGGCATGGAAGGGCTTATTGTAGGTATTCAGGTTTTAAGACTGGAGTTCTATGAGATCTTCTCACGTTTTTATGACGGCAACGGACAGCCATTTGAACCTGTTAAAATAAATTATGATACAAATATTGAGTAAGAGGAGTTTTTTGTTATGAATATTTTGGAGATTATGCTAGTACCACTTTTTGCAGTTGTTTTGCTTATACTTCCTGTTGTTTACATTCTTAAAAAGAAGAAGAGTAATTCAGCAGCTAAAAATGCATTTATTGTTAATCTTTGTTCTTTCTTTGCAGTTTTAGCTCTCGCAATTGTACTTCCAATCGGTGGATTAGTAAGTGCTGAAACAGCTGAAACAGTTTCAAATGCAGTAGGAAATGCTGGCATTGGCTTTATTGCAGCTGCACTTTCTGTAGGTTTAGGTTCAATCGGCTGTGGAATAGCCGTTGGTTCAGCAGCTCCTGCAGCTATTGGTGCTGTTGCAGAAGAGCCAAAGTCATTTTCAAAGGCATTGATTTTCGTTGCTTTGGGCGAAGGTGTTGCGCTTTACGGATTCCTGATTTCATTTATGATTTTAAATCAGCTATAAGGCAAGTGATGAAATATGCAGTTTTATTTAATAAGTGATAACATAGACACTCAGATGGGAATGCGGCTTGCAGGCATCGAAGGTGTTGTTGTACATGAACCTGATGAGGTTGAAAAGGAGCTTTTAAAGGCTCTTGATAATAAGGATATTGCTGTAATACTTATGACAGAAAAGCTTGTGAAGCTTTATAATGAGCTTGTTTATAACATTAAGCTGAACAGGAAATCTCCGCTTATAGTGGAGATTCCTGATCGTCATGCAACTTCACATATAACAACTACAATTGATAAGTATGTAAGCGATGCAATTGGACTTAAAATGTAGCATAACGGAGGTACTTTTATGGATGAGGTACAGGCACAAAAGCTTGAAAAGTTTACCAGATCTGTAAATATTGAGGCTGGTGAACATATCACCAAAATATTGGATAAGGCAAATAAGCTGAGTGATGAAAAAATACAAAAGGCAGAAGATGATGCCCTCTCCGATGCTTATAACAGAATACAAAAGTCTGTCAGGGAAACTGAATCTAAATATCGCAGAATGTATGCACTTGCAGAACAGGAATTCAGAATGGAAACCCTGAAGCACAGAGAAGAGCTTTCACAAAAAATCTTTAAGGATGTGGAAGTAAAGATTGCAGAATTTGCTTCATCAGATAATTATGAATGTTATTTGAAAAAGCTTATAGATGAAGAAACGCTTTCTGAAAATTCAGTTATAGTTTTATCACCGAAGGATGAAAAGCTTGGCGAAAAGTTTAAAACAGAATATGGATATGAAGTGAAGCTTGATGATTCTATCATATTAGGCGGGCTTTCAATTATTGATTCCAGTCAGGGTATTATTATAGATAAAACCTTTGATAATGCCTTAGAGGAACAAAGAAAAAACTTCAGCAGTATGTATAACTTCAAATCTGAAGGCTGAAAAGAGGAGTGACCGTTTTGAATAAAATATATTCCATTAACGGACCTGTTGTCAAGGTTAGAGATACTAAGGATTTCTCTATGCTTGAAATGGTGTATGTCGGTGAGAAACGCCTGATTGGTGAAGTGATTAGTGTTAATGATGAATTCACTACTATTCAGGTTTATGAGAGTACAACTGGTATGAAAATTGGCGAACCGGTTTATACAACTGGTGCTCCTATGTGTGCAACGCTTGGTCCTGGAATTATTTCCAATATCTTTGACGGAATTGAAAGACCACTCAGAGAAATGGAAAAATCAACAGGTGCATTTATCGGCGAAGCTGCGGATATACCACTTATAGATGAAGAAAAGCTTTATGATGTTACTATTGAAGTGAAAAACGGAGATGAACTCAAGGGCGGTATGGTTTATGCATCATGTCCTGAAACTCCTGTTGTAAAGCATTACTGTATGCTTTCACCTTTGCTTTGCGGTAAGGTTATATGGACGGCTGAAAATGGAAAATATCGTGTTAATGATGTTGTTTGTAAAATCGAGGATGTAAGGGGAAAGGTTCACGAGTTGACTTTGTGCCAGAAATGGCCTATACGTCAGCCAAGACCGTATTCTGAAAGACTTATGATTTCACGTCCGCTTATTACAGGACAGCGAATTATCGATACTATTCTTCCAATTGCCAAGGGCGGAACAGCCGCTATTCCTGGCGGATTTGGTACGGGTAAGACTATGACACAGCATCAGCTTGCAAAGTGGTGTGACGCTGATATTATCGTGTATATTGGCTGCGGTGAGCGTGGAAATGAAATGACACAGGTTCTTGAAGAATTTTCAGAGCTTATCGACCCTAAAACTAACCGTCCGCTGACTGACAGAACAGTTTTGATTGCTAATACATCAAATATGCCGGTTGCAGCCAGAGAAGCATCAATTTATACAGGAATTACACTTGCTGAATATTACAGAGATATGGGATACCATATTGCTATAATGGCGGATTCAACATCAAGATGGGCAGAGGCACTTCGTGAAATTTCAGGTCGTCTTGAAGAAATGCCAGCGGAAGAAGGTTTCCCAGCATATCTTCCATCAAGACTTGCTGAATTCTATGAGCGTGCAGGTTACATTGAAACCTTAAACGGAAAAGAAGGTTCAGTTACAATAATTGGTGCGGTTTCACCGCAGGGTTCTGACTTCTCAGAGCCAGTAACACAGAATACCAAGAGATTTGTTCGTTGCTTCTGGGCGCTTGATAAATCACTTGCTTATGCTAGACATTATCCAGCAATAAACTGGACTATGAGCTATAGCGAGTATGCAGACGACCTTGCACCATTTTATGATAAAGAAGCAGGGGATAAGTTTATGGAATACCGTCAGGAGATTTCCAATATTTTAGTTGAAGAAAATCAGCTTATGGAAATTGTAAAGCTGATTGGTTCGGACGTTCTTCCAGATGAACAAAAGCTTGTAATTGAGCTTGCGAGAGTTATAAGAGTAGGATTTCTTCAGCAGAACGCTTACCATAAGGACGATACCTTCGTTCCACTTCCAAAGCAGCTGCTTATGATGGAAATAATTCTTACACTTTATCACAATGCTCAGGATGCACTAAAATCACAGGTTTCAATGAGTAATATTATATCGACTGGATTATTTGAAAAAGTAATTAAGGTTAAGTATGATATTCCAAACGATAAGCTTGAAATGTTTGATGATTATAAATCAGAAATATCTGTTACTTTTAGTGGACTTATCGCACAAGAGCATGAAAGGAGAGCAATGTGAGTATACAATATCTTGGTCTTAAAAGCATCGATGGCCCTCTTATCGCTCTTGAAAATGTTAAGGGTATTGGCTATGAAGAAGTTGCAGAAATAAAGCTAGATGACGGTACTGAGCGTATTGGACGTGTCGTTGAAATTCATGGTGATAAGGTTATTTTGCAGGTTTTTGAAGGTACTAAGGGACTTTCTCTTACTAATACAAAAACTAAATTCAGCGGTCGCCCAATGGAATTGGCACTTTCTGAAGAAATGCTTGGAAGAACCTTTAGTGGTTCTGGAAAGCCAATTGACGGACTTGGTGAAATTTATCCTGAAAAGTTCGTGGATATAAACGGTAAGCCGCTTAATCCAGTTGCACGAACATATCCAAGAAACTATATCAGAACTGGTATTTCATCAATTGATTGCCTTATGACACTTATCAGAGGTCAGAAGCTCCCAATCTTTTCAGGTTCAGGACTGTCACACAATAAGCTTGCAGTTCAGATTGTTAGACAGGCGAAAATTGCTGATGAGAGCGGACAGGATTTTGCTATCGTGTTCGGTGCAATGGGTGTTAAAAATGACGTTGCCGATTACTTTAAAAAGTCATTTGCAGAGAGTGGCGTTCAGCAAAATGTTGTTATGTTCATGAATCTTGCGAATGATCCTATTATTGAAAGAATTCTTACTCCAAGATGTGCATTGACAGCGGCTGAATATTTAGCTTATGAAAAAAATATGCACATACTTGTAATACTTACAGATATGACCTCTTATTGTGAAGCTCTTCGTGAATTTTCATCTTCAAAGGCTGAAATTCCTGGAAGAAAGGGATATCCAGGTTATCTATATTCAGATTTGGCATCACTTTATGAGCGTGCAGGAGTTGTTGAAGGTTCAACAGGAAGTGTTACGCAAATTCCAATTCTTACAATGCCTAATGACGATATAACTCATCCGATTCCTGACCTTACAGGGTACATTACAGAAGGACAGATTGTTTTGGACAGAAGCCTTGATCAGACTGGTGTTTATCCGTCAGTTTCAATTTTGCCATCACTTTCAAGACTTATGAAGGACGGTATTGGTGAAGGCTATACAAGAGCAGATCATTCATCAGTTTCAAACCAGCTTTTCGCATCGTATGCAAAGGTTCAGGATGCAAGGTCACTGGCATCAGTTATTGGTGAAGAAGAGCTTTCAGAAACAGATAGAAAATATATGCGTTTTGGCGTTGCGTTTGAAAAATATTTTGTTGCTCAAGGAGCAAATGAAGAGCGTACAATAGAAGAAACTCTTGATTTGGGCTGGAATCTTCTGTCACTTCTTCCACAAAGTGAGCTTGACAGAGTTGATGAAGAGCTGCTTCGTGAGCATTACAACAACGAATATGCTGAACAGACCTTTGGAAATTGAGTTTGTATGAGATAAAAAAGGGAGTGGATTAAATGGCTGAACAAGTTTTTCCTACTAAAGGTAATCTGATAAAAGCGAAAAAAACGCTTTCCCTTTGCAGACTTGGTTATGAGTTGATGGACAGAAAGCGAAATATTCTTGTAAGAGAAATGATGACTCTTATGGATAAGGCGAAATCACTCAGAGGTTTAATTGAGGATACCTATAAGGAAGCTTATGCGGCGTTGCAGGAGGCCAACATTACACTTGGTGTCATTGACAATCTTGCAAGAAGTGTTCCGATTGAAGATGGAATAGCGGTTTCATATAAGAGCGTAATGGGTGTTGATATTCCAAATCTTACGCTAACAAGAAAGAAAACGGAAGTTCCGTATGGTTTTTATTCAACTAACTGTCAGCTTGATAAAGCGTACGTTTCATTTTCAAAGGCGAAGGATATAACTATTGTACTTGCTGAAGTTGAAAACAGCGTTTACCGTCTGGCTGTTGCGATAAAAAAGGCACAGCGAAGAGCTAATGCACTTAAAAATATACTTATTCCGAGATATGAGGAAATGGTAAAGTATATAACTGACAGTCTTGAAGAGAAGGAAAGAGAAGAATTCTCAAGAATGAAGGTTATCAAGGTTCGTAAGGCTGGCACAGCTTAATTTCACCGCCGAACGACGGTGAAATCTAAATCATTAATGCCAAATAGCTAAAATATGAAAATGGACTGTTGTTTTTTGTACAACAGTCCATTTATTTTATGACTTTTTTAACCTTTTTTTAATATTGCGATACTTTGGTGCAAGAATTTCAAGTATAGCACAGTATTTATCAACAAAACCTATTATATAGCTTTCTTTATATTTTGGCACCTGCCTTATTGACATTGGCCACATATGCTTTTCAATTATATCCTCTTCAAGAGAATCAATATAAAAATGTTCCTTGGCATTTTCCACAGCTATTTCTGGATGCCTTGCACTATGTGATTTTTCGCCGTTTTCTCTAGAATATTCTTTTCGGTTATAATAAAACATATCATGTAGCATTCCAGCTCTTGCAGCGGAAACAGCATTCAGATTAAAAAAATTACAAATAATATAATTGTAATAAGAAACATTTAGACTATGTTGAAGCCTTGTGGTATATATATGATGCTTAAAATCTCCGAGCTTTTGAACCTCTTGATTTTCAAATATATCGGAAATGCAGGAGTAAAAGGGCAGTTCAAACAAATTTTTTCTTGAACCGACTGCTTTTAGCATTAAATCACCTCGTTAAAATTTCTCCATTGCTTATATTATATGTTATTTATAAATTAAAGTCAAGTGTAAATATTTATAAAATAATTAGTTTGAAATGGTTTTGCAAAATTAAAAAAATTACAAAATTATAAATGCTGTTACATTTATGAAATGTAACAGCATTTTTTCTATTGTTCATACGTTGAGAGTATATTCAAAGCGACTTCTTTTCTTGTTTGTCTTGTATCCATTGCTTGTTTCTCAATATATCTGTGTGCCTGAGGTTCAGAAAATTTCAGATGCTGTATAAGACAAAACTTTGCTCTGTTAACAAGACGAATTTCTTCAATTTTAGTTTGAAGCTTAATATTTTCAGTTTGAAGTCCGATCATTCGTGATCGTGTAGCAGAAACCAGCTTAAGAGATTGATGAAAAACAACTTTATTAACTGGTTTTGAAATAACACAGACACCATAACTGCTTAATTTATCAGAAACATCATCGGCTATATCTGATTTGCATATTAAAATAATTCCAGCATTTGATGATTCAGCAGCTTTTATTGAAAATTCATGTCCGAATTCATCGCAAAGGGGTGTATTAATTACAATCAGCTCATATTCATTCTGGTTAATGTATCTTCGTGCATCGTTGCCACTGTTTGTATTGGTAAGCTGACTATATCCAGACATATTTAAAAGCTGTGAAAGAAGTTCGATACCTTTATCGCAACCCGAAGTTAGCAGCACTCTGCCCATAAAATCCACAACCTTTAAATAGTTTTAAAATAAAATTCATTTTCGTATTCTAACTTTTTTTCAACTGCGTTATATTCAGAAAATTCATATTCCAGCTTTTCAATTACAGCTTCATAAATTTCAGGTGAAAGGTTTTGTTTGACAAAATGACTATCCTTAGCAAGCATAACCGCCTCCTCAAGTGATGATGGAAGTTCCTTAAAATTTCCAGTTGAGGAATTTGTGAAAGTATCCTTTCCTAAAACAGCTTTATTTTCAATTCCTTCAAATCCAGCAGCAAGCAAAAGCTTAAATGCAATGTAAGGATTACACGCTGCATCAGCAGATCTCACTTCGATTCGTGGATGTTTTCCACCACCTGTGTAAGGAATTCTGATTAACTGTGAATGGTTTTCAAATGACCAGTTAACATATTTTGGTGCAAAATTCTCGCCAAGTCTTTTGTAGGAATTGGGAATTGTATTTAAAAAGCAGGTTATTTCACGAATTCTATTGAGAATTCCAGCGATAAACTGACTTCCTTTTTCGGTTTGTTTATCAGCATCAGACGAGAAAATAAAATCTTTGCCTTCTTTTGTTGCAATGCTTATATGTAAGCCACAACCAGGCTTCTTTTCAAAAGGTTTTGGCAAAAACGTTGCAAAAAGACCATTTTGTGCGGCAATGTTTTTGACAACTGTTTTATAATAAACCATGTTATCAGCTGCAGTTAAAACGTCGCTTCGTGTAAAATCAATTTCATTTTGTCCAGGGCCATGAGAATGTCTGGAACTTTGAGGGTTAAAGCCCATTTCTTCAAGTGAAAGGCAAATTTCACGCCTTACGTTTTCACATTTATCGAGTGGTGCTATGTCAAGATAACCAGCGTTATCGTGTGGGATTTTAGTTGGTTCGCCATCGTTATCAGTGTTGAAAAGATAAAACTCACATTTAGTACCGATTTCACAGGTGAAATTTTTGCTGCGTATCTGCTCAATATAGCTGCTAAGCTCATATCTTAAGTCACCTTTGTAAGGCGTTCCGTCAGTACATTTAATATTGCAAAAAAATCTTATAACTCGTCCTGCTTTAGGTCGCCATGGTAAGACAGAAAGGGTAGCAACATCAGGGAAAAGCAGCAAATCCGAATGTCGGCCGGTGAGTGTAGTAGCATCAAAAGCAATACCATGCTCAAAGGCATAGGAAAGCTGATCGGGCATAATTGCAATGTTTTTGAGTCGGCCATAAATATCTGTAAAAGTCAATCTAATAAATTTAACATCATTTTCTTCCACAAAGCTTAATATTTCCTTTGGAGAATAATTCATATTAAAACTCCATTCTCAGCCTATAAATTTTTTCTTTTTTCTGAATTCAGGCTGTGAATACAGAAAAATCATTACATATAATTATACTACATTTATTAGAAATTGTAAAGATTTAATCTGCTAGTTGACACGCACGACAAACGCATGAGCATACAAATTACACAATAAATTATGCCGTGATTATCCAAATAAACAAAGAATTTCCGAAAAACAAGGTGTAAATGATGTTGTATCATATAAATATAAAAAAATATTTGTGTAAATTAGCCTATCATGCGTTTGACGTAAGTTGACACGGCAACAGCATTTACTTTTTTTAAAAAAAGGTGTAAAATAGAAGTATGAATATAGAAGAACTGAAAGAAGGAATCAAAAATATCAGAGAGCCAAGAATAACAGGATATGTAAATATACGTCATAAGCTTGAAGATAT
>JAVBRC010000171.1:0-29809 GCA_031548405.1 Oscillospiraceae bacterium
AGCAAAACATCTTGTCCATAGCTTTACATTGAGCGAAGGACAGCAAAAAATCGGAGATATTAAAGAAGACGGAGTTTGCGATCTATACGATGTAATTGAAATTGCGAAGTTACTTTTGACTGAATAAAAAATATCAGCGGCACTTTTTTTATGAAAAGTGCCGCTGATTTTAATTTTTTATATTTTATGCTTGACAAATTTGGAAAACAGTAGTATAATTATAAAATGTATCAATGTGACTAAATATATTTATTGGTAGAATAGTATAACACATATCTTATACTTCTGTCAAGTATTTTGTAAAAAAAGTTGGCTTCCGGCGGAAAGAAATTTCGGTCGGCGAATTAATCAAGGAGGTTTACGCCTATGGTGAATGTCAAACCGGTACAGCTTGGTAAGAACGTGAGAATGAGCTTTGGTAAAATTACTGAAGCACTTGAAATCCCAAATCTTATTGAGGTGCAGAAAAATTCATATAAGTGGTTTAAACAAGAGGGTTTAAAGGATGTTTTGCGTGATATGTCCGCAATTACTGACTATAATGGTAATCTTGTTCTTAATTTTATTGATTATAGAATTGATGACACTCCAAAGTATACTATCGCAGAATGTAAGGAACGTGACGTAACTTATGCTGCTCCACTCAGAGTTACAGCAACTCTATGGAACAAGGAAACTGGAGATGTTAAGGAAAGTGAAATCTTCATGGGAGATTTCCCACTTATGACAGACAGCGGCACATTTATTATAAATGGTGCTGAGCGTGTTATCGTATCACAGCTTGTTCGTTCACCAGGCGTTTACTATGCCTTCGAGAAAGACAAGACAGGTAAAGACTTATTTAAGGCAACAATTATCCCTAACAGAGGTGCATGGCTTGAATATGAAATGGATTCAAGTGATGTTGCTTACGTTAGAATTGATAAAAACAGAAAAATCCCACTTACAACTTTTATAAGAGCTTTAGGTGTTGGTTCTGATGAAGAAATATTTGAACTGTTTGGCAGCGATGACAGACTTATTCAGACTATTCTTCAAAAGGATGGCACAAAGAATAATTCTGACGCTCTTATTGACGTTTATAAGAAGCTACGTCCAGGTGAACCACCAACAGTTGAAAGTGCGATTACACACCTGAACAATCTTTTCTTCGACGCAAAGAGATATGATCTTGCAAGATTTGGTAGATATAAGTTTAATAAAAAGCTTGGTGTCGGCAATCGTCTTTCAGGACATATTCTATCAAGACCTGTTATTAATCCAATGACTGGCGAAATCATGGCTGAAGATGGCGAAAGACTAACCTTCGAGAAAGCAATGGAAATCGAGCAGGCTGGTGTTTACGAAGCATTCCTTACCGTTGAAGTTAAGGAATACTACATTACTGAATCAGGCGAGAACGCAACCAGAATGGTTGAAAAGGAAGTTAAGGTTCTCGGAAACGGTATGGTTGATATCAGTGGTTACGTTGATTTTGATGTTGTTCAGTATGGTATTAATGAAAAGGTTTCTTTCAAGGTTCTGAAGGATATTCTTGAAACATCAGCTGATGCTGAAGAACTTGAAGAAAATGTTAAAAAGAGAGCTGACGAGCTTGTTCCAAAGCACGTTATTCTTGATGATATATACGCAACAATAAGCCATTATCTTAACCTTTGTGAGGGTGTTGGTATTGTTGATGATATCGATCATCTTGGAAACAGACGTATCCGTTCAGTAGGCGAACTTCTACAGAACCAGTTCAGAGTTGGTTTTGCCAGAATGGAAAGAGTTGTTAAGGAGAGAATGAATCTCCAGACTCAGGATATGGAAACAATTACTCCTCAGTCACTTGTAAATATTCGTCCAATAACTGCTGCTATCAAGGAATTCTTTGGTTCATCTCCTTTGTCACAGTTCATGGATCAGAACAATCCTCTTGCAGAGCTTACACATAAAAGACGTCTTTCAGCCCTCGGTCCTGGTGGTCTTTCAAGAGATAGAGCCGGATTTGAGGTTCGTGACGTTCACTATAGCCATTACGGAAGAATGTGTCCTATTGAAACCCCTGAAGGTCCTAATATCGGTCTTATTTCTTACCTTGCTACTTTTGCAAGAATTAATGAATATGGCTTTATTGAAGCTCCTTACAGAAAGGTTGATAAGGCAACTGGCGTTGTAACAAATGAAGTTGTTTATATGACAGCTGATGTCGAAGATAACTATATTGTTGCTCAGGCGAATGAACCACTTACAGAAGAAGGTACACTTGCAAGACCTAAGGTTAATGCACGTTACCTTGATAAGATTCTGGAATGTGAAAAAGAACTTGTTGACTTCATGGACGTTTCACCTAAGATGGTTGTTTCTGTTGCGACTTCAATGATTCCATTCCTTGAAAACGATGACGCTAACAGAGCGCTCATGGGTTCAAACATGCAGAGACAGGCTGTGCCACTTCTTAAAACTCAAAGACCTTTCGTTGGAACAGGTATGGAGTATAAGGCAGCTGTTGACTCAGGCGTTTGTATCGTTTGTGAATTTAACGGAACAGTTAAATCTGTTAGTGCAGACGAAATTATCATTCAAGATAATATCGGTCTTGATCATTCATATAAGCTTACAAAATTCAAGCGCTCTAACCAGGGTACTTGTGTAAATCAGCGTCCTATTGTTGATGCTGGTGAAACAGTTACAAAGGGTCAGGTACTTGCTGATGGCCCTGCAACTTCTGACGGTGAAATTTCACTTGGTAAGAATGCTCTTATCGGATTTATGACCTGGGAAGGTTATAACTACGAAGATGCTGTACTTCTTAATGAAAATCTAGTTAAAAATGATGTATTTACATCAATCCATATAGAAGAATATGAAATTGAATGTCGTGATACAAAGCTTGGACCTGAAGAAATCACAAGAGATATTCCAAACGTTGGTGAAGATTCACTCAAGGATCTTGACGAATTTGGTATTATCAGAATAGGTGCTGAGGTTCATTCTGGCGATATTCTTGTTGGTAAGGTTACTCCTAAGGGTGAAACTGAACTGACTGCTGAAGAAAGACTACTTCGTGCTATCTTTGGTGAAAAGGCAAGAGAAGTAAGAGATAACTCTCTTAAGGTTCCTCACGGTGAGGCTGGTGTTATTGTTGACGTTAAGGTGTTCACAAGAAAGAATTGTGATGAACTTAGCCCTGGCGTTAATATGCTTGTTCGTTGCTATATCGCTCAGAAGAGAAAGATTTCTGTTGGTGATAAGATGGCTGGACGTCACGGAAACAAGGGTGTCGTTTCAAGAATTCTTCCTCAGGAAGATATGCCGTTCCTTCCAGATGGAACTCCGCTTGACATCGTTCTGAACCCATTGGGCGTACCTTCCCGTATGAATATCGGACAGGTTCTTGAAGTTCATCTTGGTATGGCTGCAAGTGCACTTGGCTGGCACATTATGACACCAGTATTCGATGGCGCACACGAAGATGATATCAGAGCTTGTTTCAGAGCTGCTGGAATGGATGAGGACGGAAAGACTGTTCTTTATGATGGAAGAACTGGTGACCGTTTTGATAACCGTGTTACAGTTGGATATATGTATTACCTTAAACTCCATCACCTTGTTGATGATAAAATTCATGCACGTTCTGTTGGTCCTTATGCACTTGTTACACAGCAACCACTTGGTGGTAAGGCACAGTTTGGTGGACAGAGATTCGGAGAGATGGAAGTTTGGGCACTTGAGGCTTATGGTGCGGCTTATACACTTCAGGAAATCCTTACTGTTAAATCAGATGATACAGTTGGACGTGTAAACACATATGAGGCAATTGTTAAGGGACAGAATGTTCCTAAGCCTGGAATTCCAGAATCATTTAAGGTTCTTATCAAGGAACTTCAGTCACTTTGTCTTGATGTCAGAGTTCTTGATGAAAATCAGGATGAGATTGACCTAAAGCAGTCATTTGATGATGATGATCTTATTCCTCAGCCTGTTTCTTTTGCAGATGAGAATATAGAAGAAAAACCATTTGAAGACCCTGAATTTGAAGACGCAGGTTTTTCTCTTGATGAGATTGAAGAAGGTGACGATATTCTTGAGGATCTTGATGATCCTGAAGAGCCTGAGTCAGATGATTTGTTCAGTTTTGATATGTCTGCAGATGACGATGAAATATAATTTTTTGCCAGCGGCTGGATTTTCAGCCGTATTGGCATTATCGTAATTCTGACGAGGAGGTAACGGTTTGGAATTTAATACTTTTGATTCTATAAAAATAGGTCTTTCATCACCAGAGCAAATCAAAAAATGGTCTTATGGTGCTGTTGAACGTCCTGAAACCATAAATTACAGAACTCAGAAGCCTGAGGCGGGTGGTCTTTACTGTGAAAGAATTTTTGGACCTACTAAGGACTGGGAATGTCACTGTGGTAAATTTAAGAAAATTCGTTTTAAGGGAAAAGTCTGCGATCGCTGTGGAGTTGAAGTTACAAGAGCGAAGGTAAGACGTGAAAGAATGGGACATATTGAGCTTTCAGCTCCTGTTTCACATATATGGTATTTCAAGGGAACACCTTCAAGAATCGGACAGGTGCTTGAAATTTCACAGAAGCGTCTTGAAGAAGTTCTTTATTTTACAAAATATATTGTTCTTGATTCCGGTAGCACAGGGGAGCTAATCAAAAAGCAGCTTCTTTCTGAAAAGGAATATCTTGATGCAAGAGAAAAGTATGGCGATGAGTTTGTTGCTGAAATGGGTGCAGAGGCTATCAAGAAGCTTTTGCAGGAATATGACCCTGAAAAATTCGACGCTTTTAAAAACAGACTTATTATGTCTGGTAAAATATCACTTGGCGGTAAGAAATGCGAATGTACACATTCTCCAATGACTTGTGAATGTGACGAATGTAAATTATATGCTGAGCTTGATGTTGAATGGAAAAACAATCTTGAGGTTGTTTCTGAGGATCTAAAGGAAGAACTTAAAGGACTTCCAACAGGTCAGAAGAAAATCAAACTTCTGAAAAGACTTGAAATAATTGAAGCATTCAGACTTTCTGGTAACAAGCCAGAATGGATGGTTCTCGATGTTATGCCAGTTATTCCACCTGATCTGCGTCCTATGGTAATGCTTGACGGTGGACGTTATGCAACTTCTGACTTGAATGACCTTTACAGACGTGTTATCAACAGAAATAATCGTCTTAAGAGAATGCTTGAGCTAGAAGCACCTGATATTATTATCAGAAACGAAAAGAGAATGCTTCAGGAAGCTGTTGACGCTCTTATCGATAATGGTCGTCACGGCAGACCGGTTACAGGCCCTAACAACCGTGCGCTTAAATCACTTTCTGATATGCTAAAGGGTAAGCAGGGACGTTTCAGACAGAATCTTCTTGGAAAGCGTGTTGACTATTCCGGACGTTCTGTTATCGTTGTTGGCCCTGAACTAAAAATGTATCAGTGTGGTCTTCCAAAGGAAATGGCTCTTGAGCTTTTCAAGCCTTTTGTTTTGAAAAGACTTGTTGATACTAAGGTTATCGCTAACATAAAGAGTGCAAGAAAGATGGTTGACCGTGCTTCAACAGAAGTTTGGGACGCTCTTGAAAATGTAATCAAGGATCATCCGGTTATGCTTAACCGTGCTCCTACACTTCATAGACTTGGTATTCAGGCATTTGAACCAATTCTTGTTGAAGGTCGTGCAATTAAGCTTCATCCGTTGGTTTGTACAGCGTTTAACGCTGACTTTGACGGTGACCAGATGGCTGTCCATCTTCCACTTTCAGCAGAAGCACAGGCAGAAGCAAGATTCCTTATGCTTGCTGCAAACAACTTGCTAAAACCTTCTGATGGTTGCCCTGTTGCAGTTCCATCACAGGATATGGTGCTTGGTTCTTACTATCTTACAATGCAGAAGGATGGCGAGCCAGGTGAAGGCAAGGTATTCAAGGACGTAAATGAAGCTCTTATGGCTTATAATGAGCATGATGTTTCACTTCATGCTGCAATAAAGGTTAGAATTACTAAGGAAATCGGCGATAAAACAGTTTCTAAGATTATTGATTGTACAGTAGGACGTCTGATCTTTAATGAAAATGTTCCACAGAATCTGGGCTATGTAGACAGAACAAATTCTGATAAGCAGTTTGACTTGGAAGTTTCTTTCCTTGTTGGTAAAAAACAGCTTTCAAATATCATTGAAAGATGTATCAGAATTCATGGTACAACAACAACATCTGAAGTTCTTGATAAAATCAAGGCACTCGGATTTAAATTCTCAACAAAGGCATCTATCACTGTTGCTGTTTGCGATGCTACAATTCCACCTCAGAAGAAGGAAATTCTTGCAGAAGCGGATAAGAAGATTGACGAAATTACAGAACAGTATGAATATGGTTACATTTCTTCAGAAGAAAAGTCAAAGAAGGTAATCGAAATCTGGAATGATGCAACTGATGATGTTACAGATGCGTTGAAGAACGGTCTTGACCAGTATAACCCTATCTTCATGATGGCTGACTCTGGTGCCCGTGGTAGTATCAACCAGATCAGACAGCTTGCAGGTATGCGTGGACTTATCGCCAATACATCAGGTACAACAATCGAAATCCCAATCAGAGCTAACTACCGTGAAGGTCTTAACATTTTGGAATACTTTATTTCTTCTCGTGGTTCTCGTAAGGGACTTTCCGATACAGCTCTTCGTACTGCTGACTCGGGTTACTTGACAAGACGTCTTGTTGACGTTTCACAGGATGTTATTATCAGTGAAAATGATTGTAATGCACTAGACGGTATTGAAGTATACGAAATCAGAAACGGCAACGAAATTATCGAACCATTGATAGAAAGACTTATGGGAAGATATCTTGTTGAGGATCTGAGAGATGAAAATACTGGTGATATACTAGTTTCTAAGGATAAGCTCATGACAGAATCTGATGCCAAGAAGATTCGTGATGCAAACGTTGAAAGAATTAAGATTCGCTCAGTTCTTCATTGTAAATCAAAGCACGGTGTTTGTGCTAAATGTTATGGTGCTAACCTTGCAAACGGTAAGCTTGTTGCTGTTGGTGAAGCTGTTGGTATTATCTCAGCTCAGTCAATCGGTGAACCTGGTACACAGCTTACAATGAGAACATTCCATACTGGTGGTATCGCTTCTGCGGAAGATATCACACAGGGTCTACCTCGTGTTGAGGAACTTTTCGAGGCAAGACGTCCAAAGAATGCTGCTATTCTTTCAAGAATTGATGGTATCATTCATATTGAAGAAATTAAAACTACAAGAAACGTTATTGTTACAAATAATGAAACAAACGAATCTGAAAGCTATATGGTTCCATACAACTTCAAGATCAGAGTTAAGGAAAATGAAGTTATTGAAAAGGGTACAAAGCTTACAGAGGGTAACGTTTATCCAGCTGATATTCTTAATATCCTTGGCGTTCAGGCTGTTCAGAACTACATTATTCATGAAGTTCAGAAGGTTTACCGTCTACAGGGTGTTGATATCAACGATAAGCATATCGAAGTTATTGTTCGTCAGATGCTTAGAAAAATCAAGGTTGACGAATCTGGCAGTAGTTACTTGCTTCCAGGTGCTCTTGTTGACAAGAAGGAAATTGATGGAATTAATGAATCAATGAAGGTTAGAATTGAAGACGGCGAAGAAAATCTTGAGCTTGTTACTTCACTTCCAGTACTTCAGGGTATCACTAAGGCTTCATCAAGCTCTGACAGTTTCTTGTCTGCTGCGTCATTCCAGGAAACAACTAAGGCACTTACTGATGCTGCAATCAGAGGCAAGAGCGATAAGCTTCTTGGTCTTAAGGAAAATGTTATTATCGGTAAGCTTATTCCAGCTGGTACAGGTATGGATGTGTACAATAAGATTCAGGTTGTTAAAACAGAAACTCATTCTGAACCTGTTCACCCAGCACATCTTCCAGTTATGCCAAATATCTAATAAAAAATTACAGCGGAAAGTTATTATGCTTTCCGCTGTTTTTGTTTTATTATTTATCAAGCAGTTCTTTAGCAATGCCTATAACGTCATATAGATTAGTTTTTCCATCACGGTTAAAATCGGCAAGTAGTACTGAATCACTGTCTAATTTTGTGTTATCAAGCATATACTTTGCAATTCCAATTGCATCATAAAGATCAATTTTATCATCGTTTGTTGCATCACCCCATAGAGGTTCAACGTTTAATAAACCAGTATTTATATCAGGAGATGAAACAGGAGCAATAAAACTAATATCTGCACTTTTAACATCAGAATTAGCAGCTACTATACTGTCTATTAGTTCTTTTGCAGATTCATATACCATACGATAATTTGTATTTTTTTCCTTATCATAGATTAAATCATATGATAGAACGTAAGAATTAGTATTTGAATTATAATACTCATATGAAGAGTCAATAACAAATTCAGATTCTGTTATTGAAGTATGGATATTATCATTGTTATTTATTGAGAGATTGCTATTAATTCTAATATTAACACTTTCAGATTCTGTCCCTTTATTTGAAATGGCCATTCCTGCCCTTAGGATTGTAACATTATATTTTATTTCAGCAGTAGAAACAATACCTCTGATTTTCAATTTCTTTACTAGTTCAATTGCGTTGTCCTCTGTTAAATCATCAGAGTAAACCAAATATGATGACTCGCTTCCCTTTGGGATTTCTTTTGTATATCCTAAATATCGTCCAGTTTTAGCGTTATATAAAGTTTCCATTCCGAAAACTGTTGTATCAGGATTATAAGAAACTATGTTGCAATTTTCAAGACCAAGTTCCTCAGCTACGGGCATTTCACCGTCTGGCATAGTAACTAATATTCCATTGTAGTCATAATTAATATCTTCTAATGTAGGATAATCGTCATAGAATACTATTTGGGAATAACCTCCAGCTGAAACAGAAGTCATTGCCAATGACATAGCTATGACAGCAGAAGAAATCATAGCTAGTGATTTTCTAAACTTATTCATAAAATCAACTCCTTATAAATAACTGTTTCTATATAAAAATTGCATGGTTTCTGGTCTTATTCTTGTTACAATTGAAGATGTACCGGATGTTGCTGAAGCAACAGCAATTACGGTTTGATATGTTTCAGTGCTTGTTCCTGGAATACTATAAACACTTTCAGTATAAACTGGTCCACCACTTGTTCCACCAAAAACTAAAGCACTTGAAGTGAAGAAGTTATCACTTATTGATGTGACAGTTCCATTAGAAATTTTGAGATATGAAGTTACATTGTTATTTATTACTTCATGTGTATACCCCAATATATGAACTGGAGTGTTATTTCCCATGATATTATTTGTAGCCATTCCTAAAGAATAGCAACCATAAGTGGTTAAATCTTGATTGACAGTTATTATGGCATAGTCTTGATTTATTAACTCATATGGATAACCATTACTTATCTGATTATTTTCACAATAATCGCTATAAGCTTTAGGAATATGGGCAGAAATAGCTGTTAAAGAAACTCTGGGATAAGTAACGCTGTTCGACGGATTTACATTATGCACATATAAGGTCATGGAAGATGCAAATTCACGGCTATTCATTCCATATACAACATGAGCTGCCGTCATAATCTCGTGATCTCCAACAATAAATCCAGTTCCGTTGTTGCCGATATTAATTACAGTTGGGTTAGCTGGTGCATTTTCTCTAGGATCTGCACTAGCCATTAATGAACGATAATAATATGTTGGAATCTCAGGTAAATTATACGATTGGGTTTGCCCAGTTGCATATGTATATTTAACATAATCGGTGCCGCCGATTGCTTTTACGTTTGTCATGTTATTTGCACTCAATAAAATTACTGTTGTTAGAACTAAAAAAATCGCAATCGATATGTATTTGTTTTTTGTTCTGTTTTTTATCATACTATTTTCCTTCCTTTTATTGCATTGTAATTGTTGGAATTCCTATCATCACGACATATGACATTATAGCTTTTGAATCTAAATTGTCAATAATTCCGTTCTGATTTGCATCTAAAGTTAAAATGTTCGTAGGCTTCCAACTTCCAATTAGAGCCATGTTTATGGAGACAACATCTGAAATATTTATGGCTCCATCGTTGTTGATATCATAGCTATTTGGAGCAGTTAATGCTGAAACATTGCACATAGATATTCCCATTACAATTGCAAATGATGATAAGGTTGCAAAAAGTTTTCTAAACTTCATATTAACCACCTCCTCTCAAGATTATATTATAAATCTATTACCATTTAATGTGATTTGATTTCATATATAATTATATACCAATAAGTCATAAATTTCAATTGTTAAAATAAACAAATTTTAAGCTTTTTTTTTACACAATAAGTTAATGTAATACTGATTTTATTTATAAATACAGCAACTATTTTGAATGTAAAAACCATGTAAAATAAACAGTAATTCATTGACATAAAATTTTACATATGCTATAATTTAAAAAGATATGGTTAATTATAACCTTAAAAATGAAAGGAGATGGCTGCTTAAAAAAGTGGCTGAAAAGATATGATTTATATTTGTGGTCTGTTAATGGCGTTAGCCGACAGTGTACCGGGCGTTTCGGGGGGAACAATTGCGTATGTTCTGGGATTTTATGAGGAATTCATAACCTCGCTTAACTCGTTAATGACATTAAAGGGTGATAAGTCAGAACGTAAAGCCAATCTGAAGAAGTCGCTGAATTTTCTTATCAGGCTTGGAGTTGGCTGGGTAGTCGGATTTGTTTCAGCAGTGTTGATATTAACCAGTATATTTGAATCTCATATATATCAGATGAGCTCTTTATTTATAGGTTTTATTGTATTTTCAATTCCGCTTGTTGCTTATGAGGAAAGGGAATCTCTTAAAAAGTATTTCAATGTTATTTTCATGATTCTTGGAGCAGCATTCGTAGTTGTACTCACTATGATTAATCCATCAGATGGCGGTGCTATCGCCGGCGGTTCGGTTAATTTCTTTCAGTTGATATATATTATGCTTGTTGGAATGCTTGCAATTTCTGCAATGATTCTTCCAGGAATTTCGGGTTCAACAATGTTCTTGATTTTCGGAGTTTATATGACTATTATGAATTCTATAAAAGATTTGCTACATTTCAATTTCAGTGGATTGCCTGTTGTTATGGCAACAGGAATAGGCATTCTACTTGGTGTTGTTGTAATCATTAAATTGGTTAAGATAGCGCTTGAACGTTTTCATTCACAAACAGTTTATGCAATTATTGGTCTTATGATTGGTTCGCTTTATTCAATTGTAAGAGGCCCTGAATCACTTGAAGTTCCACAGGCAGCACTTTCAGCAAAGTCTTTCAGTATACTTTTCTTTGTAATTGGAGGAGTTGTAATTATTGGATTGCAGTTGTTGAAGTTGTTTTTTGTAAAGAATATGGCTACTGAAGTAGTAGCTGAGAAGTAATTAAAAACTGTAGCGAAATTAAGATTTTGCTACAGTTTTTTTTGTTATGTGGGTTAGTAAACTTCGCCTGCCGAACGACGAATGGGTGCAGCGTTACGCTGCACCCATTCATTTGCATAAAATTCAGTTAATTAGCTGTTCTCAGTATTCGCTGCAATTACTTCTGCAAGAAGATTTGATGGAAGCTGCTCATATCTTAAGAAATCAAATGTAAAGCTGCCCATACCTCTTGTAGTTTGTCGCAGATACATTGTAAAGTCGTGCATCTCTCTCATCGGAACTTCAGCAGTAATTGTTGTCATTCCGCTTTCAGCAGGCTCCATGCCAGCAACTCTGCCTCTACGCTTGTTAAGGTCGCCCATAACATCACCTGTATTTTCATCAGGGATTGTAACGTTGAGCGTTCCGATTGGTTCGAGCATTACTGGTTCAGCATTCTTCATGCCTTCCTTATATGCTAATGAGGCAGCGGTTTTAAATGCCATTTCAGATGAGTCAACCGGATGGTAAGAACCGTCAAGCAATATTGCTTTTAGACCAACAACAGGGCATCCGACTAATACGCCCTTCTTAACACTTTCCTGTAAACCCTTCTCAACAGCAGGGAAGTAGTTTCTAGGCACTGCACCACCAAATACCTTTTCTTCAAAAACAAGTTCATCGCTGATACATGGCTCAAATTCAATCCATACATGACCATATTGTCCATGTCCGCCAGTTTGTTTTTTATACTTACCCTCAACCTTAACCTTTTTGCGGATTGTTTCTCTGTACGCAATTTTTGGTACAGTCAGGTTGATATCAACACTGAATTTATTTCTTAGCTTTGCAGCCGCAATTTCGAGATGCTGTTCACCAAGACCACTCAAAATCTGTTCGTTAGTTGTAGTGTCAAGGACATAGCTCAATGTTTTGTCCTCGTCAAGAATTCTTTGAATTCCAGCTGAAATTTTGCTTTCATCGCCCTGTGCCTTCGCCTTTACAGCCATTGAATAGCATGGAATAGGGAATTCGATTTTTTCAAATGTGACTTTTCTTTCAGGAGAACAGAGTGTGTCAGATGTTGATGCGGAAATTTTTACAGCTGCTACAATATCGCCAGCCTTTGCTTCAGCAACTTCTGTCTGCTGTTTGCCCTTCATTGAGTATAGCTTACCAACCTTTTCAGGTTCGCCAGTTGTCATATTGACAAGCTGTGAATCAGCTTTCAAAATACCTGACATTACACGAATGTAAGACATTTTTCCTACGAATGGATCTGTGACAGTTTTGAAAATAAAAGCAGAAATTGGTGCATTTTCATCACATTCAACGGAAATTATATCACCTTCTGACTCAGCAACTGGTGAGGTAACCTCATTAGGAGATGGTAAAAGAAGTGAAATCTCCTTCAAAAGCATATCAATACCTGAAAAATCAGATGCTGAAACACACACAACAGGTGTTATAATTCCCTTGTTCATTCCTGTGTGAATACCGTCTGTCAGTTCCTTTTGAGTGAATGGTACTCCCTCAAAAAACTTTTCCATAAGTGCCTCGTCAGCCTCAGCTACAGCCTCACTTACAGCTTCAACCAAGCCGTCAATACGGTAAGTCATTTTTTCAATTGACTCAGCGGAAGGGAGGTCGATTTCAACTGCCTTGCCGTTTTCATATTTATAAGCCTTCATTTCGATAAGGTTTACAAATGAAACAATCTTTTCGTTTTCAATAACGGGCACTACAACTGGACAAACAGTTGGGCCAAAAACTGTTTTGAGTTCTGTTAAAACATTATAGAAATTTGCATTTTCATCATCGATTTTTGTAATTGCAAACATCTTGGACTTGCCAGCTTTTTCAGCAGATGAATAAGCTTTTTTTGTTCCAGATTTAACACCGGATTTAGCAGAAACTGTGATCATAACAGTATCAGAAGCATTAATGCCTTCTTCCATTTCTCCAGCAAAATCAAACAATCCTGGGGTGTCTATAAGATTGATTTTTGTATCCTCATATTCAAAAGACGCAAGAGCAGTATTAATTGAAATTATTCTTTTTACTTCCTCAGCGTCAAAATCGCATATTGTTGTACCATCGGTAGTTTTACCCGCTCTGTCAGATACACCTGCTTTAAAAAGAAGTGCATCAGTGAGTGTAGTTTTTCCTGAGCCATTGTGTCCGGCTAGTGCTATGTTTTTTATCTGTTTCATTTTGAATATACTCCTTAATTAAAATATACAATAACCTGCATTTTATTATACTACCTTTTATCCAATATTTCAACTTTTTAGAAAAAGTTCTACATATTTTATTAATTATCAAGCTTGAATTTGTGCAAATCACACAACGGCATGAAGTTGAATTGAAAATGATTTGATTTACAACTTGTATAAAATTTATATAGTGAGTTAATTTTAATCTGAATATCTGAAAGCAACACTTTTTCATAAAAAATATATTTATTATATGAATTGACGAATTGGCATGATCCAATTTGCTCAATAATAAGTGCATTTGTTTAAGGTTAAATTTTGTACTAATACTAATTGTGAACAAATTGTAAATTTTTTTATAACTTATTGACACAAGTCATTATATATTGTATAATTAAATTATTAATTATGTGATTCTTGTGAGAAGTGTGAACATAATGTGAAAATGAGCTTATGTAGATTCTCGTTAAACTATCTACAGAGAATAAAAGAATAGAGGAAATAAACATGAAAAAGAAAAGATTACTTGCATCTATGGCTGCAACAGTTGTTGCAATGTCTTCATTTGCTGCTATGAACTTTGTAGCTAACGCTGAGGAGGCAACTGAAACACCAACTGAGGTTGCGACAGAGGCAACTACAGAAGCAACAACAGAGGCACCGACTGCTGCAACTACAGAGGAACCAACTCAAGTTATAACAGAAGATCCTACAGAGAACCCAACAGAAGATCCACTAGAAGATGGATGGGCAATTGTAGATGGCTGGCTGGATTTTGGAACATGGACAGGCAGTGGTGACTTCACAGGAACTATTAACCTTTCAGACTTTGAGGCTGCATTTGAAGTAAAGTTTGGAGAATTCAAGAAACTAACTAATTTAAGTTTGGATGATGGGGAAGTTGAAAGTGAATATTATAGCATCGTTCAGACAGATAAAGACATTAAATTCACACTAAGCGAAGCATATATGAATTATTTAGCTGATATAGCAGCTTATTATAACGAAGATATCGATTACTTTTTTGAAATGGATTTTGAACATGGTTCATTATCAGCAGCTTTTGTAGTTACTGTTCTTGGAGCAGAACCAGAAAGTGCAGAAACTACTTCAAATGCTGATCAAAATGATGAAACAGCTACAACTGCAGTTGCTAAAAAAGAAGCCTCACCTAAAACAGGAACAAACGGTATAGGTTTTGTTGTCGGTGGACTTTCAGTTGCTGGAGCTACAGCCTTTGTATTGAAAAAGAAAAAGTAATTATAATTTAGGCGATATTGTACTATTTAAACATAATTTACAATAAAATAACTCTCTGTAAAAATTTTATACAGGCAGTTATTTATATCTAATGCATCAAACTTTTTGATAGTTTCATCAATTAACCAGTGAAGGATTGTGCAGTTTCCTCGGTAATATATGAGCTTGCTTCGTGTTAAACTTTGATAAAAATACTAATTATGAACAAATTGTATATTTTTTTATAACTCGTTCACACAAGTCATTACATATTGTATAATTAAATTAGCAATTGTGGAAATCTTGTGAAATTAATGAATAGAATGTGAAAAAATAAATTTGAGCTAATATAAATAAAAGAATAGAGGGTATAAGATATGAAAAAGAAAAGATTACTTGCATCTATGGCTGCAACAGCTGTTGCAATGTCTTCACTTGCTGCTATGAACTTTGTAGCTAACGCAGAGGAGGCAACTGAAACACCAACTGAGATTGCGACAGAAGCACCAACACAGGTTGTGACAGAAGTACCAACACAGGGTACGACAGAAGTTCCAACAGAAACTCCAACAGAAGACCCAACAACTCCTATGAAAATCGCAATTGTAGATGGTTGGGTGGGTCTAGGGACATGGAATGGTATTGGAGACTTCACAGGAACTGTTAACCTTTCATACTTTGACGAATATTTTGGTGAGTTTAAGAGCCTAACTAATTTAAGTTTGCGTGAGGGCGAAGTTGACAGTGCATATTATAGTGTAGTTCAGACAGATGAAGATATTACAATCACGCTTAGCGAAGAATATATGAATCACTTGGCTGATATAGCTAAAAGTAATAATATTGATGTTGACTATTATTTTGAAATGGATTTTGAATATGTATTATTGTCAGCAGCTTTTATGGTTAATGTTATTGGAATACAACCAGATGCTGTAGAACCAATTGTTACAACTCCAAAGACAAACACAGGCTCTCCTAAAACAGGTACAAGCGGTATAGGCTTTGTATTTGGCGGACTTTCAGTTGCTGGGATTACAGCGGTTGTTACTAGGAAGAGAAAGTAGTAATATTGCCAGGGATTACTGTAGTCATATAATAATATGACTAGTTGTTGAAAGAACTTATTTACATAATTGCTAAACAAAAAATAAATTAAAGGAGAAAGGTTAATATATAGTGAAAAAGAATAAAATTGTAATTTCATTGGTTTTGGCATCTTTGCTTGTAGGTGGTGGTGTAAGATATGCTTTGAATAATAATAGAAGTAATATGTTATCTCAAGGAGCATCAGTTTGGAAGGAAGTTTCTATAAATGATGAGATGTATGTAGCGAGTGCATCATTAGAAAACTTTGACTTAAAAGAAACAATAACTGAGTCTGATTACGTTTTCAGCGGAACGGTAGTTAACAGAGAAGAATATGAAGTTGAATGGGTAGACGATAATGGCGAACAATGGGGACCATTCCCAAGCTCTGTAATAGAAGTTAAGATTAATAAAGAATATTATGGAACATCACCTGTGAAAGATGACATAATAAGAGTATATTATCCGTATTCATTTTCAGTAGCATTTAAAGGTTCCTTTCTAATTAAAGATAATAGTGAATACGTATTTGTAACTCGTGCTCTTGACGAAAAGTTTGTTGAACAAAGAGAAAAAGAAAATCCTGATGATAAATTTGAACAAGAAAAATATGCTGATGTTTATATTTCAAATGCGTACTATAGTCTATTGCCAGTAGATAATGAGATGGTATTTATGAATCATGATTATTTTGGTTGGAATGAAGATGTTATGAAAAAAACCGAATCTAGTGAATATGCACAAACTGATAAAGTCACATCTTCTGAAGTTATTGAAAATGGATGGGTTATAGCACTTAATGAAAATGATTTTGATAATTCATTTTCAGAACTATTTGAAAATCAAGAAGAATTGCCAGATGCAATTGATTTGAGCAATCTACATGAGGAGGAAATAGAATGAAAAAAATTATTAAAAGTATAGTTAGCTTATTGGGTTTAACTATGACAATAGTTTTTGCAGTAGCAAATCCACTATCAACTGTCTTCTCACATGATCTTAGCCCATGGGCAAATAAATATTCAGCGAGTAATGCAGGAGGTTCTTATCAATTTGGTATTATGGGCGCTTGCCACATAAATGGAAAGACCGTGAACTATTATTGGGAAAACAGTACAGTTGAAAGTTATTTTTCAAGTTCGTTAAATAGTGCTGTTAGTATGTGGGGTGGTATGATAAACGCTACAAAAACAGATAATTCAAGTGCTCATTTAAGAATTACATACAATCCAAATATTACAGCAGATGGCTATGCTGCATATGTGTTAGTAAAAGATGGAGATGAAAATAAGCATTTTAGAACAGGCAGACCATTAGGCCAAGAAGATGTAGAAATGGTTATTGGAAATATTACAAGTGATTCACAGACAACCAAAAGCATCTATCTTACTCACGAATTGGGTCATTTATGGGGAATTGATGATTTATACAATATACCTAATCTGGGAAACCTTGATAGCATTTATTCAAGTGTATTTGGAGCACCAACAAGACATGATAAAAATGCTATGAATATATGCTTAAATAATCCGTTTTTTGATACAGGTAATGGTTGGAAATATCAAAAATCACCTGGTGTATGGGCAAACAGTGAATGGATAAATAAGGGCGGAAAGGCACACTATTTTGATTCTGCAGGAATTAAGGTGCACGAAATTACAGGTAGTATGCCAACAACAAGTATGGATTTCCCAAATGGAGTATATGAAATTCAAGGTAAAACCTCAGAAAAGTTAATCCACTCAGCTAGTTCATCTAATGGAGCAGTAGCTCATTTATGGACTGCAGCAACAAATTCAACAACAATTAATAATCAAAGATATAATTTTGAACGCCAAAGTGACGGAACATATAAGATTACTGTTCTTTCTAGTGGTAGCGTTCTTGATAATAATGGTTCAAGTTATAACAGTGGTAATCAGCTTAAATTCCATATTTGGCATGGTGGTAATAATCAAAGATGGTATATTGTAAATTGTGGCAATGGATATGTTAAATTTGTCAATAAGCATTCTGGACTTGTAGTTGATATAAACAATAACGATACTTCCAATGGCACCGTAATTCAACAATGGCAAGATATTGGTTCAGATGCTCAACGATTTAGAATGCTACCTACAAACTTACCTAGTACAAGCCTAAATATTCCAAATGGGGTATATGAAATTCAAGGAAAAACCTCAGGTAAGTTAATACATTCCGCAAATTCATCTAATGGAGCAATAGCTCATTTATGGACTGCAACAACAAATTCATCAACTATTAATAATCAAAGATATAATTTTGAACGTCAGGGTGATGGAACATATAAGATTACTGTTCTTTCCAGTGGTAGTGTTCTTGATAATAATGGATGGAGCTATAATAATGGAAATCAACTTGAATTTCATATTTGGCATGGTGGCAATAATCAAAAGTGGTATATTGTTGATTGTGGTGATGGCTACGTTAAATTTATCAACAAACACTCAGGACTTGCCATTGATATAAAGGGGAATGTTACTGATAATGGTACTCCGATTCAACAGTGGAGTGATTCAGCTGTTAGTGCCCAAAGATTTAAATTATTGCCTACAAACTTACCTAGTACAAGTATGAATATTGCAAATGGTACATATGAGATTCAAGGAAAAACATCTGGAAAGTATATGCAATCACAGAATGCTAATGACGGAGCAGTAGCACATTTATGGGCTGCTGCAACAGGGGCAACAACAATTAATAACCAAAAATATAGACTAGACCGTCAAAGTGATGGGACATATAAAATTACGGTTCTTTCTAGCAACAAGGTTCTCACAAACCCTAGTTATAGCTATGTAAATGGAACACAGCTTAGGTTTTATGATTGGACTGGAGCCAATAATCAGAAATGGTATATTGTCGATTGCGGTAGTGGTTATGTGAAGTTTATAAATAAACATTCTGGACTTGCTATTGATATAAGTAATAATGGTACTGATAATGGTACACCAATTCAGCAATGGGTAGATTCAGCTGTTGGTGCAAGTGCTCAAAGATTTAAATTGATTTTATCATAATTATTATATAAAAACTCCCTGTATAAAATTTTATACAGGGAGTTAATTTTATCTGATTATTTAAAATATCTTACGCCGTTTTCAAAAATCTTCTGATCTTTATTACCAGCAACATTTTTGCAAATATCATAGCCGATACGCTCACTATGTCCCATCTTACCAAGAACACGTCCGTCAGGTGAAGTAATACCTTCAATAGCCTCCATAGATGTGTTAGGGTTGTATCTGATGTCCATAGATGGCTTGCCGCCTAAATCAACGTACTGTGTTGCAATCTGGCCATTATTAGCAAGCTTCACGATAAGTGACTGAGGAGCAACAAATCTTCCTTCGCCGTGTGAAATTGGAATTGTATGGATATCACCAACACGGCTATCAGCTAACCAAGGGGATTTATTTGATGCAATTCTTGTTTCAACCATCATAGACTGGTGTCTTGCGATTGTGTTAAATGTAAGGGTAGGGGATTCCTGAGTCATGTCAGTGATTTCTCCGTATGGTACAAGACCAAGCTTAATAAGTGCCTGGAAACCGTTACAAATACCAAGCATAAGGCCATCACGCTTTTTAAGAAGTTCGTGAACAGCGTCCTTAACCTTTGGATTTCTAAAGAAAGCAGTAATAAACTTTCCGCTTCCCTCAGGCTCGTCACCACCACTGAATCCGCCCGGAATCATGATAATCTGTGACTGTGAAATGATTTTTGCAGCCTCATTAACTGATTCTTCAATTGCAGATGCACTAAGATTCTTTACAACCATTATTTCAGGATCACCGCCAGCCCTTTCGAAGGCTCTTGCTGTGTCATATTCACAGTTTGTACCTGGGAATACTGGGATAAATATCTTAGGCTTTGCTGCCTTGATTGTTGGGAACGCTCTCTTCTTTGCGTCAAATTCATATGATTCAACAGCTGAAAGAACAGTCTTTATTCTGCATGGATAAACTGGTTCTAGCTTGTTTTCCCATGTTTTCTGAAGTGAATCAAGAGAAAGTGTGTAATCCTTACCGAAGATGTTGTATTCTTCAGTTGTTTTACCAATTACTGTTTCGCCGTCCTTTTCAGCACCGTCAAGCTCAATAATAAATGAACCGTAATGTGGCATGAATAGTTCTTCTTCAGTAAGCTTTCTTTCAAATTCAAATCCGATTCTGTTACCAAAGCACATCTTAGCTATACCTTCGGCAATACCACCGCCTGCAACTGTCCAGACAGCCTTTGCACGTCCGCTTTCGATAAGCTCTTCAACCTGCTTGAAGCATGATTTAACGCTTTCAAATACTGGAAGTCCGTTTTCATCATAGTCAGGCTTAATAACGATTACTGAATCGTTGGCATTCTTAAATTCAGGAGAAACAATCTTTCTGCTTGAAGCAGTTGAAACAGCGAATGAAACTAGTGTTGGAGGAACGTCGATGTTTTCAAATGTACCAGACATTGAATCCTTACCGCCGATTGCTCCACAGCCCATTTCAAGCTGTGCCTTAAACGCACCAAGTAGTGCAGCCAAAGGCTTGCCCCAACGTTCTGGCTTTCCTTGTGTTCTTTCAAAGTATTCCTGGAATGTCAACCAGCAATGATCTGATTTACCACCAACTGCAACAACCTTTGCAATTGATTCGATAACGGCCACGACTGCACCATGATAAGGACTTTTTTCGCTTACGAATGGATTATAGCCCCAGCCCATTACGGAACAAGTATCAGTTTGTCCGTGAAGTACTGGAATTTTCGCAGCCATAGCCTGAGTTGGTGTAAGCTGATATTTACCACCGAAAGGCATAAGAACAGTTGACGCACCGATTGTTGAGTCAAACTTTTCAATAAGTCCCTTCTGTGAGCAGATATTAAGGTTCGCCATAAGAGCGTCCCAGCCCTCAGCGTTGTCTGTATATGCACAAAGTGTTCTTGTGTCAGGCTTTTCAATTGTGATATCTGTATATTTTGGAGCACCGTTAGAATTCAGGAATTCTCTTGAAAGGTCAACGATTGTTGTACCATTCCAGTTCATTTTAAGTCTAGGCTCGTCCACAACATCAGCAACAACAACAGCTTCAAGGTTTTCCTTAGCTGTTTCTGCAAGGAACTTTTCAATATCTTCCTGTGCAATAACAACAGCCATTCTTTCCTGTGATTCACTGATTGCAATTTCTGTTCCGTCAAGACCTTCATACTTCTTAGGAACTGCATTAAGGTCAATTATAAGACCGTCTGTAAGCTCACCAATTGCAACAGAAACACCGCCAGCACCAAAGTCATTACAACGCTTTATCATCTTTGTAACATCAGGATTTCTGAATAATCTCTGGATTTTTCTTTCTTCTGGTGGGTTACCCTTCTGAACTTCTGCACCACACTGCTCAAGTGAATCAAGTGTATGTGACTTAGAAGAACCAGTCGCACCTCCACAGCCATCACGTCCGGTTTTGCCGCCGAGAAGTACAACAACATCGCCAGCAACAGGAACTTCACGTCTGATATTTTCAGCAGGAGCAGCACCTACAACAGCACCGATTTCAAGTCTTTTTGCAACATAGCCAGGGTGATAAAGTTCAGTAACCTGTCCAGTAGCAAGACCAATCTGGTTTCCGTAAGAGCTGTAACCGTTAGAAGCACCAACTGTAATTTTTCTCTGTGGAAGCTTTCCGGCAATTGTATCCTCAACAGGAACAAGCGGATTTGCAGCACCAGTAACTCTCATTGCCTGATATACATAAGAACGGCCTGAAAGCGGATCTCTGATAGCACCGCCAAGACAAGTGGCCGCACCACCAAATGGTTCAATTTCTGTTGGATGGTTATGAGTTTCATTCTTAAACATAAGAATCCAGTCTTCCTCATTTCCATCAGCATTAACCTTGATTTTAACTGAACAAGCGTTAATTTCTTCACTTTCGTCAAGGTCATTAAGCTTTCCGTCAGCCTTTAGCTTTCTAACAGCAATTGTAGCAAGATCCATTAGTGTCTGTGGCTTTTCTTCACGTCCAAGCTCAGTTCTTACTTCAATATATTCATCGTATGCTTCCTTAATATAAGGGGTGTCGATCTTAACATTTTCAATGTTTGTTGAGAATGTTGTATGACGACAGTGGTCAGACCAATAAGTGTCAATCATTCTGATTTCAGTGATTGTTGGATCACGTTTTTCAGTATCTTTGAAATAAGACTGACAGAATTTAATGTCATCAAAATCCATTGCAAGGCCAAATTCTCTGATAAATGCATTAAGTCCCTTGTCATTCAAGCGAATAAAGTTTTCAAGAATTTCAACCTTCTCAGGGATTTCATAAACTGTGTCAAGAGTTTTAAAAGTATTAAGTGAGGCTTCTCTACTTTCAACTGGGTTGATTAGATATGACTTCAGCTTTTCAAATTCAGCATCAGAAATTTTTCCGTCAATAATATAAACTCTTGCATTTTTAACACGGCAGCGATCCTTTTGTGTCAAAATCTGAATACACTGCTCACAGCTGTCTGCACGCTGGTCAAACTGTCCAGGAAGATACTCAACGGCAAAGACTCTTTCGTTATTTATAAGAACAGGAAGCTCCTCGTATGTAATATCAACTGCAGGTTCAGAGAAAACTGTGTTAATAGACATATTGAAGTCTTCCTCGCTAAGATTATCAGCATCATAACGGTTAAGAATTCTTACATTGTTGAGATTTAATCTGAGTGCTGTCTGAACGTCACTCATAACTGATTTTGCCTCAACTGCAAATTCGGATTTTTTCTCTACATAAATTCGGAATACAGACATTGTTTGCTCCATTCTCCGCAGTAAAAATAATTCATTGAAATCGGTATTTCTGCGGCAAACACCTTTATGGTAACATCATACAAAAAGGATTGTACAACATTGTTTACAACTGTTGTAAATAAATTTTACTTTTCATTAATGATTTCGCCAATACAACAGTTATTATTACTCTCTACTATTTTAACACAAAAAATCATTCTACGCAAACTTTTTTCGCATTTTTTTGATGGAATTTTTATTAATGTGTAATCTGGTGCATATCCCTGATGAAATTCGGGTGAACTTTCACGTTCAAACAGCACTTTTACAGTTTTTCCGACTTGTTTTTCCAAATATTCCTTTTGAAGATTGTCAGCAAGCATTTTCATCCTGTCAGCACGTTCATGTTTTGTCGATTTTGAAACCTGTGCCATTTTAGCAGCAATAGTACCATTTCTCACTGAATACTGGAAAACATGAATTTTCGCAAATCCGATTTTTTCAACAAAATCCAAGGATTCTTCAAAATCCGTGTCAGATTCTTCAGGAAAACCGACCATAATATCAGTTGTAATTGAACATTCTGGAAATATTTTTCTGATATTTAAAACAAGGTTATAATATTCTTCGCAGTTATAATGTCTGTTCATTGATTTAAGGGTTCTATCGCATCCACTTTGGAGTGAAAGATGAAATTGCGGGCAAAATTGTGGAATATTTGAAAGACGCAGTAAATCTTCATTGGAGATTACTTCGGGCTCAAGTGAACCGAGCCTTATTCTTTCCACCCCTTCAATTCGACTACATTCCTCGACTGCATCTATAAGCCTAATTCCAAATTCTTTTCCATAGAACGCAAGATTGATTCCAACCAGAACAATTTCTTTAATACCGCTTTGAGCAAGATTAGAAAGTTCTTCTTTTAGCATTTCAATTGGCTTTGAACGGCATCGACCTCTGGCGTATGGAATAATGCAGTAGGTACAAAATTGATTGCACCCGTCTTGAATTTTCACAAACGCTCTTGTTTTATTATTAAAATCTCCACAGACAATTTTTTCAAACTCGTCTTCTTTTTCATATTGATGTATATTTATTATCTGGTGTTTTTCGTCAAGAAACTGAGTTACAAGCTCCGGCAGTCTGCCTCTTTCCTTTGTTCCTGTCACAATATCGGCTTCGGGAATTTTTTTTATAATGTCAGGCGTTGCCTGCGGCATACAGCCAGTCAGAACTATAACAGCGGAAGTATTTGTTTTTCTGTGTTTTCTTAGTGAATAAAGGCATTTACTGTCACCTGACGCAGTAACTGTACAAGAATTTATAACAATCACATCAGCTTCTGATGAATCAGGAGTTACATCATATCCTTTAGAAGTGAAATCTGCTGTTATACTTTCTGTTTCATATTGATTAACTTTACAGCCAAAGCTTTCGAAATAAGCTTTCATTTTGTGTTCTCCAATCTATGAAAATAATTATGGCTTAGTTTAGTTGCTCCGCAGAGCGAAGTTAACTAACCGTACGCAAAGCTAAGCGGAAATAGTTTAGGTCAACCCTTTTTAAAGGGTTGCGGTTTCCAAAGGCAGAGCTTTGGTCGCTCCGCAGAGCGAAAGCAGCGTGACGCTGCACCCAATCGCCGTTTGGCGGGGTTAATTTTAGGGACTCGCAAGAGCCTTTTTCTTTGGTTCTTTTCTTTTTTGCGATAGAAAAAAGAAAGAACGGTGACTCGTTAAGGGTTTGAGGATTAGTTGAGTTGATGGATATAGTTATTATGAAGTTTTCGGAACGTGCACAGGGTTAGTTTTACGGGGATTTGCAGAACGTCGAGGACGCCGTTCCCTACAAGATTTCGCTATGCGGAGCGACAAGGACTCCGTCCCTTGACCCTGCAACCCTTTAAAAAGGGTTGACCTAAACTGATGTCGCTTCGCTAATATGCCAGTTAGTTAACTATACCCACTACAGGGTAATAGGTGTTTATGAATATGTGACAATTTTAAACAATAATAATTGTGCAAAGTCTACAAATAATCAAGTTAAATAAAAACATGATTTTTATGGACTATATCATTATACTAAATTTACAAAAATTATGCAATCGTATTGACTTTATTATTAGTAAGTGGTATTATGTATACAGCGGAAAAACAAATAGTTAATCCGCTATATACGATAAATATGTGGTATGAGAATTTCAAGGAGGTATTGTTATGGTAAATTATAAAATTTCTCTGGCAGCTATCAATGATGTAAAAGATTTCGTGAATATGGTAATGAGATACGACTTTGATGTTGACCTCGTTTCAGGCAGATATGCAATTGATGCTAAGTCAATTATGGGTATTTTCAGCCTTGACCTTTCAAAGCCTATCGAACTAAAGGCACACACAGATGAGCCTGGCAATTTCGAAAAGGAAATTGAAAGATACACAGTTAAATAATCATTGAATATGTTGGGAATCATTGCATTTAATAAATGATTCTTTAGATACCGTCAGTTTTCTGGCGGTATTTTATTTTTATTTACAAAAAAATAAATTATTTTTAAAAATTGTCACCAACTTGTAACGTATTAATCAGAAAATATAGTTGAATTTTTAATAGCGTTATTGTATAATTATTTGTATAGTAGAATGTTAAGAAACCTCTGATTAAATAACGCTTAACGGCTTTACACACAATATTTAATCAATGTTTCCTTTAAGTTCTGGATTTTTAATTTGACATAAATTGGTGAGGTTTAAATGTATTATTGTTGTGGTATTACTGACAATGGAATAATGGATCATAATGAAGACGCATATCTTATTGGTGATAGAGTTTTTACGTCCGGAAACATTAATACTATGATATCTGCTCCCTTTTTGGCTGCTGTATCAGATGGCGTTTCTGGTGAGAACAGTGGCGAATTGGCTTCAAGTAAGTGTCTTGAGTTTTTGAAGGATTTGCAATTTAACTCAAATACAAAGCTTAAAAAGGAAGTTATGAAGGTTCATAAACAGCTTGCAAATCTGGGTACACTTAAAGATTCAACTAAGAACATGCAGGCCACTCTTTGTGCTATTGCGATAGATGAAAGAGATGTTATTCACACAATAAATGTTGGTGACTCAAGAATGTATCGTTACAGGCGAGGGGATATAAAACAGATTACAAGAGATCAGTCGCTTGTTCAGCTTCTTTATGAGGACGGAACTATTACAGAGGCTGAAAAGAAAAGTCATGTGCATAGAAACATTATATTTCCAGTTATGGGTAATGTTGCTTCAAAGCCTAAGCCTGACATAAAAAATATGAATGAAATCATGAAGTATGGTGATGTTATATTAATATGTTCGGACGGGCTTTCGGATTATGTGACTTGCACAGAAATGGAGGACATCCTTGTTCTTCCGATGAATTTGACAAGAAGATTGCAAAAACTTGTTGAACTTTCGATAAAGAAAGGCAGTAAGGATAATATTACAATCGTTGCACTTTGTTGTTATGAGTAAATATAAAATACTGATATAACTTTGAAATTATAATTTTATAGTAAACGAAAAAGTCAATTAAGCCTCAGTAAGATAGCTTAATTGACTTTTTGTTTGTTTAATCAGTGACTCCTTAACCATAAAACCTGCCTGATGGCTTTGTGTAATACTATTTTAGAATTGAGAATGATAAGGATATGGTGATGACAAATGAAATATAAACTTTGTTTTACAGCAATTTTTGCACTTTTGTTAACTTGCTGCACAAGTAACAAAACTCTCCTTGAAGAATCGCTAAATATTACTGAATACGCTGAAGAAAGTTTTACAGCTACCATTAACGACATAGTACCCACCGATGATAACACAGCCGTTTTATCTTCAGAGTTTGTAGCGTCAGGCTGGCGGAGGGCATATGCCGAATATATTAAGAAGTTTTCTGATTGTTCATATTTTAGTTATTCACTCATTTATCTGGACGATGATGATATACCAGAATTGTTTGTTTCTACTGGTGGTGAGGCATCTGGTGAGATTGTTTTAACTTATTTTAATGAACAGGTGTACGAACAGCCAATTTCAAGGTTGGGGACAAAATATATTGAACGCAGCGGATTATTATATTGTGATAATGGTCATATGGGATACTACCCAGTATATATAAAAAAATTAGAAAGTGGCGTATTTTCGGATATTGCTACTGGCACTCGCTGTTGCCGTTTGTCTGAAGAAGGCAAAATTTTATTCGACGAGAATGATAGTCTTATTATGGAATATGTATGGGAAGATGACGTAGTTTCCGAAGATATATTCTATACTAACATTGATACAATATTTAACAGAGAACAGGGCGTTTATCCTAATCGCAGATATTCTATGGTGGAATTGCTTTCTGTTTTGAATACTGGAGGCAGTACTTCTGCAAGCCATCGTTATGAGTTGATTCAGGATAATGTAACATGGCAGGAAGCTCAGGCATTTTGCAAGGAAAAAGGCGGATATCTTGCTACAATAACATCTCCAGATGAGCAGGATGCTGTTGCGGCACAGATTGCCAAAGAAGAAAAAATGGATGTTAGTTTTTACGTCGGATACCGTAGCAATGAATGGGTTGGTGAGAATTTTTTAAGTTCAAGATGGATTAATGCTGACGGTAGCTACACATATGCAAACTTTTTATACGACTTTGGGAGATATTCAGCACCAGATTATGATTCCAAAAAAAGCGAGTGGGATAGTGAGAATAAGGATTGCGGGTTAATTAAATATTATGATTCTGTTAGTCAGATTTATTTGTTTGATGCTCCTGAGGATTTGTTGACTGTTTCACCAGAATATTCAGGGGTTATGGGATATATCTGTGAATTTGATGTATTAAATTAAGAAACACGAATGCTTTTAAGAAAGTTGTGATTGAGAGATTCCTAAAAAAGGCTTAAAGGTTCTAGATAGTATGAGAAATGATTATATTAGATATTGAATGTAAACATGAAAAAAGCAAACACAATAAAAATTGTATTTGCTTTTTTTATTATTTAAGAAGTCTATTTATCCATCTACCTTCCAAATTAATTTTTTCACCATCAAAATATTCAATTGTTACTTTATGTAATGAAACTTCGACTACTCCAGGGCAAAAAGCATAACCAAAACCAAAATCCCTTTTTTTCCCAGGTTTAAAAGGACCAGTCATTGTAAATGTGCCATCATCAATGGTATCGCCCACTTTGTTTTTTCCAAAAACACCTATATATAAATACTTCATTTCTTTTTCACTTAGGTTTGTAAATTTGACTTTCAATCCTGGTTCATCTGAATATGGAACTACTGTTGTATCACTACCACCAGGAACTAAATTTGGGCGAGACACTTTTCTGCCTATCGAAGTTTTAAATCCCCAATATTCTGAACCATCCGTACATTTTACATATGCTGCAATGTCGATTTCCTTAAAAATAATAAGCTTTTTTGCATCATCTTTGGCTATAATTTCTTCTGGTGAAAGTCCCACATTTTCTTTTGCATACGCCTCTGCCTCATTTGCTGCTTTTTTATCATCATAAGCTTTTTTGGCGGAATCGATACCAGACTTTGCCGCAGTAGATACTGTTGCAGCTAATTCTTTTGCTTTGTCGAAAAATCCCATAATAAAATCTCCTAACATCTAATTTTAATATTTTTACAATGCTGAATCACAATATTCACAAATACTTCTTGTACCTTTAACAACATTTTGACTAGCACCACAATGTGGACAATTAACAGATACATATGCAATGTTTGCTTTGATAACTTTTTCACCAAGAATAAGTTCCCCATTTGAATGGTCAATGTATGCAGACTTGAAAATTTGTAAATCAATCATCTTTTGTATCTTGCTTGTTGCTGTGTAAGTATCCGTTCCAGCTGATTTTGCAATTTCTTTTATCTTGGTTTGCTTACCATTAGTAACAATGTTTAGATATTTCTTAAATTCAAAGGCAAGTTTTTCGGTTTCTATAGCCTTTTTCATTATAAGAACCCCTCCAATTATTGCTCCGATACCCATGAAAATAATTAGAGTGCCTATTTCAGGATCATCTTTAGAAATTGCTATCCATATGCCTCCGAAAATAAATAAAACGATTGCCACAATTTTAGGAGCTTTACTGCCATTAATTATTGCAGCTTTATCTAGTGAAATTTTTTGAATTAGCATATAAAGTCCGATTGGCCAAAATAAAATCATCATAACTATAATTACGTCCCATGATTTAGGTGTAGTATTTTGACTATTATTTTCATCCATAAAAACCTCCAAGTATCGTATATTTTTTTTATTATATCATATTCTAAAACAAATTGCAACCCCTAAGGTTGCAAAATCTCATTTGATATTGTTTATTCTCCTAATATAATCGTTTAAAATTGGAACGGAGGTATAAACTATGAATAAAAAACATATGGAAATCTATAAAAAACTTCGTTTTAACATTACTTACGAACGTAAAATGCAAGGGCTTAGTCAACTTAGGTTAGCAGAAAAAGTGGGAATTTCGAGAACTCATATGTCCAATATTGAGGCTCCTAATGGTGACACGCTCCCATCACTTGATGTATTAATTGATATTGCTGATGCTCTAGGCGTTCCACTCGCTAGGCTTTTTAATTTTAGAGATTAAGATATTAGGCTATTATTGAGCTAATTATATTTGACTAATAAAGAAATACATTTCAAGTTGATAATTTTTATTGACGGTATTTTTTTATTAGTCTAATATTTTTAGCATTGCAGTTTCACATAATAAAAATTACAAATGTCATATAAAAACTGATTCTCTTCACTTACAAATTACATTTGATTTTGCTATAATAAAATCATGAAAAACTACAAAAATATTTTCAGTTAAAGAGAGGAGAATAAAATGAAAAATACTGTTGTAAAAATAGAAAACCTTGTAAAACGATACAAGGAGCTTATCGCACTAGACCACTTCAATATAGAAATCAAGGAGGGTGAAATATTTGGACTGCTCGGGCCAAATGGTTCGGGAAAAACCACTGCGATAAACTGTCTTTTATCACTGCTGACATTTGATAAAGGAACAATTGAA
>JAVBRC010000201.1:0-19395 GCA_031548405.1 Oscillospiraceae bacterium
TTTCTCGTTCTTCTAGTGTAAAATGTGTATATGGCTTCATATTTTCCTCCGTGAATTTTGTTGTGTAGTAACTACATTTTACACCTTGGAATCTATGAAGTCAATTTTTTTATTTTGTTGCACTTGATATTATAACATGCCGTCCCTCAACGAGATGGCTATTATTCGTGATTTCTCCACACAAATAGCATTCGATTTTTTCTTCCATTTCAAGTCCTCCAAAACAAAAAATTCCGATAAGGTAGGAATCACCTTATCGGAATTATAATACATATTTGAGATTGGTGCTTGTTTCAGGGTATCTCATTATCTCATTGGTTCAGGACAAAAGAGAGAGTGAATGAAAACAACTTTAATATTCGTCATCATCATCCATCAAATTTGCGTACTGTTGTTGTACATATCCTTGTGCTGCTGCGGATGCAAAACTACCTATGCCTCTAAGGATATTACCGCCAATGTTCTTGGCTGTTTCAATTCTATCTCTATTTTTTATCATTTCATTGTAGGTTTCTAATGCAAGTTCATAGCCATTTTCACCAAGTGTCTTAAACATTTGCAATGCTCTGTCTTTGTCCTTTGTAACACCATGACCATAACGATAGCAATGTGCAATATTGTATTTCGCCTTTTCATTTCCCTGTTCGGCTGATTGTGTGTAAAGTGCAAAAGCCTTTTGATAGTTTGTTTCGACACCCTCGCCATTGTGATAACAATTACCTAAATTTTTTTGCGCATCAGAATTGCCTTGTTCTGCAGCCTCAGTATACCAAATTACAGCTTTACTATAATCCTGTTCTACTCCATTCCCACTATAGTAACAATCACCTAGCATACATTGAGCACTTGCATCACCTTGTTCTGCAGCCTCAGTATACCATATTACAGCATTACTATAATCCTGTTCTACTCCATTCCCACTATAGTAACAATCACCTAGCATACCTTGAGCACTTGCATCACCTTGTTCTGCAGCTTGAGCAAACCAGCTTACAGCCTTGTTGTAATTCTGTGTAACACCATCTCCGAAATAATAACAAAATGCTAAAGCGCTTTGAGCATCAACATGTCCTTGTTCTGCTGCTTTTGCATACCATTCTGCACCCTTTTCGCAGTCTAGTTGAACGCCTCCATAACCACACGAATAAAAAACACCTAATTTACATTGTGCATCAGCCTGTCCTTGTTTGGCAGCTTTTGTATACCACTCTACAGCCTTTTCATCATTAGCCTCTACACCATGTTCATTATAATAACAACGTCCTAACATATATTGAGCATCTGCGTGTCCTTGTTCAGCTGCTTTTGCATACCATTCAAAAGCATTAGAGAGATCTTGATTTGTTCCATATCCATTGTAATAGCAAATACCTAAACAATATTGAGCCTCAGCCTCTCCTTGTTCAGCTGCTTTTGCAAACCACTCTATAGCCTTATTATAATCCTGCGGTACTCCTTCTCCTTCAAAATAACCAGCCCCTAAAGCAAATTGAGCATAAGCATGTCCTTGTTCAGCTGCTTTTGCAAACCACTCTATAGCCTTATTATAATCCTCAGGTACTCCATCACCGTTAATATAGCAACCACCTAAAACAAATTGTGCATCTGCGTATCCTTGTTCTGCTGCTTGTATAAAACATTCAACTGCCTTAACGCTATCTTCAGTTACACCATTTCCATCTAAATAACAACCACCTAAATGAAAATATGCTTCCAAATTTCCATCTTTAGCAAGTTTTTTAAATATCGTATATGCTTCCTCATATTTCTCATTATCATAAAATTCTTTGGCTATTTGTAGTTCATCTGATGAATTTTTCATACTATTTGATTTTGTAAAAATTTCATTATTGTTTTCAAATCTAATATTAACATCTTCTGGGCATTCCTCCATCAATTCCAACATTACAGAATTACTTCCAGAAAATTGAATAGAATACTCGCCCGAACCAATGACATTTTTCAATTCCTCAAAAATACCATCCCATTTGATTTTACGCATTATAAATGGGTATACCCAGTCTGCAATTTCTTTTCCAACAATACGAGATGTGTCAAAAGGCTGTCCGTTGATTGTGATTGATGTTGTAAGGGCATTTTCATCATATTCAATCACAACATTATTTCCTGCACCACTTTCGGAAATGATGGTTACAGGCGCATCTTCCCATGCTTCTTTCAACTCATCCAAATCAGATTCTTCACCCTCAAACACAAGCTCAAAATCCTTTGCACCATCAAGTGCAGAAACCATTTCATCATAGAAACCATTCCATTTCACTTTACGAATCATGAAAGGATATGCCCAGTCTGAGATTTCCTTGCCATTAATACGAGAAGTATCAAAATCTTTTCCATTCACTGTGATGCTTGTTTTGAGGTTAGCAGCATCATATGTAACTTTTATTTTATTAGCCATTTCATTTGTTCCTTTCCATCAATATCTTGATTTGAAATTCTGGTAAGTTCCCCATGAAGGCGTTTGTACGCCTTTTTGAAAACATGATTGCTTTTCCGCATGGTCAAATGTGAAAACGCCTCCCATTTTCGCTTGTATTGTGGTGCTGCCCATTGCACCGTTCCAATTTGCACAAAGCACACATTTTCTTGTGCCTTTTCTGATTGTGTCCATTGCCATGATTACTCATCCTCTCAATATTTTTTTATTCTCTCCGAATGAGTAACAGTATTCACCAACATTAGACTAATTATATCATATAACGAAAGCGATGTCAAACACTATTAAGCACTACTAAGGAGAATTTGTATGTTTAAACTGAAAGCAGGAAACGGCAGCAACAACATCTGTGGAAAACAAATTGTGAAAATCCGTCATGAAAAGAATTTTTCACAAAGACAGCTCGCCAAGATGATGCAACTATCTGGCTATGATGTGGATCACCACTTCATTCGCCGAATTGAGAATGGAGAACGTTTTGTCACTGATATGGAACTGGTTGCACTCTCAAAGGTGCTGTTAGTGTCCATTGAAGACCTACTTGATGTTTCCATTCCTATCATCAATCCCGATTCAGAAAACTAGAAGTTCTCACTTCATCACATATCGACAACTTTATACATATTATACCACATCACATTCAATATTGCAAGTATATTTAACTTGCAATAACGCTTGTATTTTTATCTTTCTAAATAGGTTACAATTATAGTGTACAATATTTGGAAAGGATGATGTGATGTTTGAAATTAAGAAACCGACTTCATCTAGCAAGACAATCAGAATGCCCGACACTCTGATTGAACAACTGGAAGCACTCGCTGGCAAGAATGACATTTCCTTTAATCAGCTTGTGATTCAATGTTGTGAATACGCTTTAGAAAACATGAAGTCGGAATCCCACAAAGAGAATTAACTCTTTATTTCATTATAGCTATCGTACTGGACATATGGGTGTCCACATGAAAAATTTCTTTCAAAAAGTGGAGTTTCTTTTGAAATTCTACTTTTCTTTTTTCATTGATGTGGATTGAAGTGAGAAGTCTGCACATACAAAAAAGCTACAACAATCGTTTGACTGTTGTAGCTTCATTATTATAATATATATTTAGGGATGAGAGTTGTTTCAAAGTTCATGGTATAACTTTTGTAAATCATGACCATTCATTACTTGCTTTTTTAATTATTTGATTGAGCTCATATCTAGTTTGAGAATTATCAACCCAATTCTTTTTTAATATGCAAATATCAGCCAACAATCGATATGTTCGTGTATAATTATTAAGAAATCTCCAATTATCAATTATGGTTTTTAAGAATTCTTCAAATCTAAATGATTTAGAATCAGACTTTGAACGATTAATTAGTTCTTTTGCATTATTTAGCTCACTTTGAAGTTCGACTTTATAAAAATCATTTTTTTCAATATTTAGGCAATGTTCGATTTTATCAATAATTGAATCAAATTGTGAGTAGAAGTGGTATAACTCATCTTCTTTTCCAGACAATTTACAATCATTCAAACAAGTTAGTTTACTGACAAACTCCACTATCGGCAATGCATTAGAATACCTTGCCTTCCAATCAATTCCTGCCGACAGAAAATCAAAACACGCATTTAATACTTTTCCAACTGACCAATCATCTAAATACATACTCTCAATCCAAATTCGAGCATCTTCATGACTAGGTCGCAAATCGTTTAATAAGTGACTTTCAATTAAAGCGGATGCTGAGCGATTACTAATTGCTGATTCTTCAGATATGACTCTTTCAATGAGCAATTTATTTCTTTCACTACTTAAGACTATCATTTTTTTCAATTCATTTTTCGACATGACATTCAACACTCCTTTAAAAATAGTTTCTTAAATTATAACCTTTTTATAACCTATTGTCAAGCGATTTATGCCAATTTTTAAGAATTTTTCCATCACATCTCGTTATCTCCACTATTTTTTAGGAGAGACCTGACAAAATCGTATGCACTATTTCAGCTTGATTTCCCCGATTTTCGTATTGAACCCGTAAACTTTTCCGAAAAAAAGAACCCCGAAATCACGTTATTTTACGCAATTTCGGGGGTTTCGTAACCTTTCAGATTACGCATATTCACTTGGTGGAGGCGACGAGAGTCGAACTCGTGTCCGAAAACCAATCCGCATAACTTTCTACGAGTGTAGTTTATCGTTTAACATTCCCTCTGCTGTCCGCCGACAAACAGGCTAACAGTTTCAGTAGTTCCAAATACATTCATCCGGCCGGAACACTCCGAAAGAACGTTCACCACTAATCGATGCCCTAGCTTTTGCCGTGGTACTCAAAAGGAGGACAGAAGCAGACTAGGCTGCTACCTGTAAGTTTGTGCTTACAGAAATGTTATTTCTAGCGTTTAATTTTAAACGTGGTGCAGTTTTAAGAGTATACACCATGCTCTACTCGCTTATTATGGTTCAGAGTCCCCGTCGAAACCTTTACGCCCCCATTTAATAGTTGTTTTTAACGGCACGTTCAATCTGACGTTTAGCATCTTTTTTTGCAGAATCCTCACGCTTGTCGTAAAGCTTTTTACCCTTGCAAAGTCCCATTTGTACTTTAACCCTGGAACCTTTAAAGTAAATTGACAATGGGATTAAAGTCAGACCATCCTGCTTTATGCTTCCAAAAAGACGATTTATTTCTTTTTTATGCATAAGGAGTTTTCTAACCCTAATTGGATCACGGTTGAATATATTTCCTTTTTCATATGGAGAAATATGCATTCCCTTAATAAAAAGTTCACCGTTATCTATCGAACACCAGCTGTCCTTAAGGTTTACCTGTCCTTGTCTTAGGGATTTAACTTCAGTACCAACAAGTTCAATTCCGGTTTCCATACTCTCAATAACGAAATATTCATGCCTTGCTTTTCTGTTTTCAGATATAGTTTTAAAATTTTCAGCTCCCACGAACAATACCTCCGTTTCTTTGAGAGTAACTTATTATACCTTATTTTAATATATTTGTCAAGTATGTTACAACGATGTTAATTGTAGAAAAAATAGGAAGTAACAGAAATTTTTTAAAAAAGTAATTAATAAGTGTAGACAAAAATCAAATCTTATGTATCTATATAAGTGAAGGCAATAAGTTTAAACAAAATAAAATTTAAAACTAGGAGAAATTTATTATGAAAAGTCTTAAAAAAATGTTAGCAGTACTTGTAGCAGAAATTTTGGTTGGAACAATGGGGGCAATGCAGGTTTCAGCAAAACATAGAAACAAATACGATGATGATTATGACAGAGGGATATAATATACTACGTGGTACACCATCAACTGGTATAGTACTAACTGGCACGTTATCAACATCATATAAGGGGATACTTGTTAAAACAAAGGATGGCAAGGCACCAGCTAAAAATATTATTAATGTTTCGAATTGTAAAATTTCTGAATTTAAGTCGGAATATGATTTTGTAAGGCTAATTAACAGTGGGGCAAATGCAGGTTTATATGAAAATACTGTAGATATTGCTCCACCAATTAAAAATTGCCAAAAGATGCAGTCAAAAATTAAATTTATCAAGGATGAAGACGAAAGCATGCTGGCGTATGGTGAGGATGAATACGCAGAGAAATTTAATTTTTGACAAATATTGATGGCAATGTTTAGTTGGCGGAGCAATAAATATCTTGAAAAATTTTCAACTGGTCCAATCTATTTGATTAGTGGTGAAAATCTTATAGAAGATAAGGCCGATAGCTATTTAAGACAAGTAAAATATAACTCTAACATTGAAATGGCAGAAATATTGTATGAAACTAAAGGTGGGGTCTTGCTTACAGAATTTGCTTATGAAGAAAACCTATAACGGATTGTTTGATAATAAAACGTATTTAACACCTGGAAGTGTAAATGCAGTTGATCTTTACGATGCTATCAAGATATCTAAATATATGATTGGAAAAGTAAATTTAACTGAAGAGGAATTAAAAAATGTCGATGTAAGCAATGATGGAAAAGTTGATTTATATGATGTAATAAAAATTTCTAAAAGCCTTCTTTCAAAATAAAATAATATAGTTAAACAAACTGGTGTTCTATAGTTGTAAGAATTCCAGTTTGTTTTTTATAATATTTTAAGGCGACACCGTCAGGTGGTCAGATGCTATTACAATATTTTTTATTTTTTAAAATAATCGTAGATAAAAATGCGGTTTCTTGTATCTATATAAGTGAGGCTATATTGCCAAATAAAATTAAACATTCAGGAGGATACAACTATGAAAAATACTTTTAAAAAAATCTCGTTAGTTATTACAACTGCAATTGCACTTTCAAGTGTACCAGTTATTTCAGCAGGTGCAGCGGATACCACGCTTCCTGCAAATTACGAATCAGCACTAAAGTTTTATAACACTAACGGTGAAACTGCTGTTTCCGAAAGTGGTAAAAACGCTATACTCGTTATTCCATGTCTGAATACTGATAAATACGGTTATGTATTTGCAGATGAGGGCGAAGATTACACCGCTGATTTAGCTGGTACATATTATAAAAAAGAAAACGTCGATGGAGAAAATGGATTTTCAGTTTATAAAATTTCATTCTCAGGAGATGAGAACGTTGATGTAAACTTAGAATTTTCCGACTTGAAAAATAGTAAAAAAGATGTTCGTGGAACTGATTTAAAGCTTTGTTATGATGTTCTGGACAATGGAAAGTTCGAAGTCTCACCTGTTCCAACTACGCTTGCACAGTCTGAGGCATTCCTTAAAACAAATGGCAGTGTAAAAATTTCTGGAAAAACTGCGATTACTGTTTTTGATGGAATTTTTCTTCGTACTTCTTTAACGGAAGTCAAGCCTGAGGCTGGTGCATCAACAGATACTAAAAATCCCGAAAAGATTTTAGAATCAGATTACAGCAGAGATTCAAGTGTTGCAAATATGGGTTGGTCTAAGGGTGATATTTCCCCTAGTGTTGGCGGAGCGTCAGTAAGAGTATGCACATATAATTTTGATGATTATGGTACTTATTCCCTACACATAAGAAAAACAAATACAGACACTGGTAAGCTTAATTCGATTTATAAATACAGCTTTTCAAATGTTGAAGGTTCAGACGTTAAAATTAATTCAGCTTTGGTTCTTGAGAGCGGTGACAGTACAGCCAATGGGGTTATAGATATTTATGATGCCATTGCGATTGCAAAAAATATGATAGATTCACTTACATTTACTGATGAACAAAAAGAACTTGCGGACTATGATGGTAATGGAACGATTGACCTTTATGACTGTATAGGGGTTGCGAAACTAATCCTTCAAAAGAGTAAAAATAAATAACTAGAGCAAAAAAGGCTGGCAAAATTAGATATAAAAAAGAAAGCTGTTACACCAAATATAATGGTGTAACAGCTCATTTTTATTATCTGTTATCAATATTAGTATAGTTTAGAGGCTCAATCAGACTTTTATATGCAGGTCTGATGATCTTTTCAGAATTAACAAGTTCTTCAATTCTGTGTGCACTCCAACCAACAATTCTTGCAATAGCAAAAATTGGAGTAAATAATTCAAGCGGAATATCAAGCATACCATAAACAAATCCGCTATAGAAATCAACGTTAGGGCTTACACCCTTGTAAATCTTACGCTTTGCTGAAATAATCTTTGGTGCAAGTTCTTCAACGGTTGAATAAAGCTTGTAATCATCAAGCTTATTCTTTTCCACAGCAAGTTCAGAAACATACTTTTTAAAGATAGTAGCTCTTGGGTCAGAAAGAGTATACACAGCGTGTCCCATACCATAAATCAAGCCCTTTTTATCAAAAGCATCTCTGTTTAAAAGCTTTTCAAGGTATTGCGCAATCTGTTCTTCATCATTTACATCAGTAACGTTTTCTTTAAGGTCATTCATCATTTCACAAACCTTAATATTCGCACCACCATGCTTAGGCCCTTTAAGAGAAGAAAGTGCAGCAGCCATAACTGAATATGTATCAGAACCTGAAGAAGTTACAACGTGAGTTGTGAATGTAGAATTGTTTCCGCCGCCATGTTCCATGTGCAGCATTAATGCGATGTCAAGAACCTCAGCTTCAAGTTTTGAATAGCTCATGTCTGGACGCAGCATTCTAAGGATATTTTCAGCTGTTGACAGTGCTGGATCAGCTCTGTGAATATACATACTGTCATCGCATTCGTAGTGATTATAAGCATGATATCCATAAACTGCAAGCATAGGGAATTCGCTTATAAGCATAAGGCACTGACGAAGAACATTTTCAGTTGAAGTATCAGCTGCATTATCATCATAAGACGCAAGAGTAAGAATACTTCTTGTCAAAGTATTCATAATGTCCTTGCTTGGCGCTTTCATTATTACGTCACGAACAAAGTTGGTTGGAAGATAGCGAAGACCTCCGAGAAATCTTGAAAATTCTTCAAGCTGATTGCTATCAGGTAGTTCGCCAAACAGCAGAAGATATGTAGCTTCTTCAAATCCGTATCTTTTTGATTCGATAGTTCCATTAACTAAATCATTGATATCGTAACCTCTATAAAGTAGTCTTCCTTCAACAGGAACTTTATTTCCGTCTTGGTCAACCTTAAATGATTCGATTGAGGAGATAGATGTTAGTCCTGCAAGAACACCATTACCATTTCTATCACGCAAGCCTCTTTTTACATTGAATTTATCGTACAAATCTGGATTAATTACAAAATTCTCGTTACATTTTGTTGATTTTTCCGAAATAAAAGAGTAAAAATCTCTGATATTATTTTCCATTCCTACATCTCCTTTTTAAAAAATTATTCTTTTATTATAACATATTCTATAAAAAATGTCAAACCATTTTTTTATAGATGATCACGACAAACATATGAATATAATTTTTCACAAAAAGTAACCTTCGTCGGCGATAGTTTAGCCGCCCGCCGAACGGCGCATAAAAGTTTACTCCATTTTTTCAAAAATTGCGGTTTACAAAGGCAGAGCCTTGGTCGCTCCGCAGAGCGAAATCTTATAGCCATAGGGCGCATTTTTTCTGGTGAACTTTTGCGAACGCAAAAAGAGGTATCTTTTTTGCAAGTGAAAAAAGATACCTAAGTAACAGACGTCGAGTTCTACCAACCTTTCAAAACGCACCATAGTGGGGAAGTTTTGAAAAGTCAGTAAGACTAAATTTGGCGAGTTGACTAACCCTAAGAATTAGAAAAACTAACCCTAGCAACTCAATTAACCCTCAAACACTTAACGAGTTCTATGTTCTTTCTTTTTTGCGATAGAAAAAAGAAAGAACCAAAGAAAAAATGCTCTTCTAAGGCATTAAGCATTTCACCCACTGCGGTGGGCGACAAGGACTCCGTCCCTTGACCCTGCAACCCTTTAAAAAGGGTTGACCTAAACTATGCGACATTCGTCGGGGAGTTAAACTAATCCCGCTGAACGGCGCTTTTGAAAAAATTACAATCATGCGTCTGCCATTAGTCAATTCCTTAATTCTACTTGATTCACCAAAATCCGTTGAATGAATATAATATTATAAGGCAAGATTAGTCAACGGAAAAAATGAAAAGAACGCACATTTTTTAAAAATCAAGTGCCACCTTATGTTGAAATATAATTTTCTGCCGTGATGTATTAAATGAAGCAAAAATGTCAATCATAGTTACATAGAAAAAATTGCTTTTTAGTAATGAAAAACAGGTTTTAGGAGTGCATATCATGTCAGTTAAAAGAGGCGAGATTTATTATGCCGATCTCAGCCCTGTTGTCGGATCAGAACAGGGCGGAATAAGACCGGTACTTATAGTTCAAAATGACGTTGGCAACAGGCATAGCCCAACAGTTATTGCTGCTGCCATAACCAGTCAACGTGAAAAAGCAAAACTTCCGACACATATAGAATTGAGTGCTACAGAATGTGGGCTCGCTAAGGACAGCGTTGTTTTGTTGGAACAGATAAGAACGATTGATAAGAAAAGATTGAAAGAACGTATGGGTGAGCTGGAAAATGGCGATATGACCCGTGTAAACAGTGCGTTATCAATAAGTTTTGGTCTTAGGTAATCTGTGACAATATCATAAAATTGTGTATAGAATTGTATTAAGCGGAATGCTTATATTATCATGACTATATAAAATAAAACAGGCTGTTGCATCAGGTTTATTCTAATGTAACAGTCTGTTTTGTAATTTAGAAAAAGCTTAATTGACTCATTTCATAACTGCTCTTATATGCTGAAATGATATCATTCATTTTATAAAGTAAACCATAGCGTTTACATTCCTGTTCAAATGCTTTCCAGAGCTTGCTGACGTTTGGGCTTGTACATTGATATGAATTTCCAAATGTCCTTACATATTTTTCTGATAGATGCTTTTCTGGAAAAATTTCTTTAAGCTTACTGAGAAAATAATCACGTTGGCTTTGTCTTAGTGTCACACCAAAAGCAGGGTAAATAAATTTGCCGCCACATTCAGCAGTTTTCTTCACTATTGCAGTAATGTTTTCAACTGTATCCTCAATAAATGGAAGGACAGGCATCATAACTACACCTGAAAATATTCCGTATTTACTAAGTTTTTCGATAGCCTTAAAACGTTCCGACGACAATGAAACATTTGGTTCAAGTTTTTTGCAAAGCTCATCGTCCGCAGTTGTTATGGTTATTTTACAAAGAACTGGAGAATGTTCCTTAATACTTCTTAGTATGTCGATGTCACGGGTTATAAGCGAGCTTTTAGTCACAATTGCAATTCCAAAATTGAATGCATCAACAAGCTCAAGACTGTGCCTTGTCAGCATAAGTTCTTTCTCAAATGGATTATAAGGATCACTCATTGCCCCTGTTCCAATAATTCCTGAACGAACTTTTCTTTTTAGTTCATCTCTTAAAATAAGAAGTGAATCTTTTTTCGCCCGAACGCTTTCAAAGTCAGTTATCTGATAGCAGTCACTGCGACTATCGCAGTAAATACAGCCATGGCAGCAACCACGGTAGATATTCATATTATAATCTGTTCCAAACCAAGCAGTACTTTTACATTTTGAAAGCATGGTTTTAGCAGGAATATATTCCATATCAGAAACCGAGATTTTCGGCTACAAGAATAACTTTTATCCTGTCTTTATGTCTTTGTTTAGCTGAAACAAGGTAATTACAGCAAATTCTTGCATCAGAAGAGCAACCTGATGCCATATTAGTGTCAGTTTTTGAAAATGCTGCACATTCTCCTGACTGGCTGCAGTAGGTTTTACTTTCAACTCTTAAAGCATTAGTAGGTGCCGCAATCCTTCTTACACGGTTAATAGCGTCATCAAGATTTCTTACAACCTTGTTATAGCCTGCAACAATAATAACTGATTCTGGCCCGTATGCGATAGCTGCAACCCTATTACTGTTTCCGTCAACATTATAAAGCTCACCGTTTTCAGTTATAGCGTTTGCGCTTGAAAGATAAGCATCAGCTGAAAATGATTTTCTGAATATTTCGGAAACATTTTCAGGGGCTACTGAATTTCTGTCAAGGTAAATATAATCGTCTGACTTTACGAGGTCGATTATTCCGCATTCATCCAGGGTTACAGATCCGCCGCTTGCTATTACATCACCTTTTTTAAGCATTGACTTTACCAACTCAGAAGCCTCTTCTTTTGTTTGAGCTATAAAAGCCTGCATATTGTTTGCTTCAAGTGCCTTTTTTGTTTTTTCTAATTTAATCTGGATTATCTTATTCACATTAGTATTTGACATAGCGTTACCTCCATTAAGATTTATTAAAATTATTATAACATATTTTTTTGTAAATATCAATGATATTCCATATGCGATATTTTCATATTCCAAAAGTCATTTTATGCCTATTATTTAGAAATAAGGCAGCCACATTAAAGTAACTGCCTTATTTTTTTATTTGCCTTCGATAGCAAGTTTGCCTTCCTCTATACGCTGTATGTAAGCCTCGCCAGTTTCAGCAAGTTCCTTAAATTCAGAAATAACCACTGACATTCTTGGAAGTGCATCTTCTCTGAAACGGCTAAGTTCATCCATAGTTGTCATCAACTCTGCAAAGCTTTGCTTCAATGTTTCTGGAGAAAGATTGCTCTCAACAGCCATCTTATTTATCTCAGCACCCTGTGTGCTAAGCATTTTTGAAACGCTTGATACAATATTATTTGTTGTTTCGTTAAGTGCATTAATCTTATCCAAAACGATTTTCTGGTTATATAATGCGCTTGCAACCATACAAGCTATTCTCAAAGCAGAAACCGTTACATTCTTAGCTCTTTCAACGCCTCTGATAAGCTCCTTGTTATTTCTTACAAGGATTTCAGTAGCCAATACACCCTGCTGATTGATTACGATTACCTGCTGCATATCCATAAGTCTTTGACGTAGTGGGAAAAGAACTTCTTCATTGATAAACTTGATTTTTTCAACACTTTCGCCATTTGCCTCAGCCTGTGCAATAGCTGTTGACAAGCATTCGTCCATCTGCATTCCAAGTTCAATTTCCTTGTTAAGCTTTTTGGTGATTGTTCTCATATTCTGCTGTTCAACACCAAGAGTAATATTATCGTTTTTCAAAGTATCCTGCCCTTTATTAAGAGAAACAATAATGCTTTCGATAACATCTTCTGATTTCTGATACTTTGAAAAATAACCTCTTACAGGGTTAAATACTTTACCAAGCAGCCCCTGCTTTGCGAAATCAAGACCAGATGGATCAAGATCCTTAACAACCTTTTGAAGGTCAAGAAGATTGTTTCCAACTGATGAGCCCTCCCCACCGTGTGCAGACATAGAAACAACTGAAGTCTGAAGTAGCTTATTGCTTCTTTCAGATGATTTCATAGTGTCTAAACCAAAGTTATCAATCATTTTTATAGCTGATTGCTTTTCCTTGAAATCATCCAAATTCAAAGACATAAGACTTGTTGTGTTAGTGCTTGCTAAAGTCTGTAGCTTGGCAGTTTCTTCGGTTGTAGGCTTATCCTCCTTTATGATTTCAGTTTTAATTTCTTCAACAACCTCTTCGTCCATTACGTTCATTGAAAAATCCATGTTATTCCTCCATAATAAAAAAATATTCTAATAATTTTTGTATTTACTTACAAATATTACATCTGCGCATTAAATAATGCAGTGATTTTATAGATTACATCTTCTGTATCAGCGTCAATTGAGGCTGCTTCATTTATCTGTGAAATATTTTTTAGTACTGATATATCTGCATTATATCCAATTGTATAAATAGGTATGCCTGAATTTTTAATTACATCTGAAACATCGTCTAAATCATTACCATCTGTATTTTCACCGTCTGTAAGAACAAACATCATGACATTAGCATTCGGATTTTCAGTCTTTGCATCTTCGAGCATTTTTGCCGCAACGACAATACCGTCATACATAGCTGTACCGCCCGAAGCATTCATGTCTTCAATTGCACCCTGAAAATATGAACGTTGATTTAAATCAAACTTTCCAATAGGTAATGCAATTTTTACACTCTCATTAAATGTCACCAGACCTACGGACGTATCAGAATTAATAACCTCCGCACCATTTACAAGTGATTTTTTAAGTCCGTTAATTGATTCCCCACTCATACTTCCGGAGTTATCAGCTACAAACACAGCAATAACCGGAGCGGCAGTATCTTTATTGTCTTTCCAAAGCTTTTGTGCCTGAACGACAGCAGAGCTATCAACGCCATAGTCAGCAGATACATAATTATCAAAACCGTTAAATCCATAACCAGTTGCAATAGCCTGTGACTCATCACGCTTGCAGTAATCAGCGAATTCGTTTAAAATCCCGCTTTCTAATGATGTTAAGTTACCAATAGAATAAAGAGGGTTGTCATGTCTTATGCCAAAAGGAATAAACTCATATCCTGAAAGAAGTTCTGGTGAGTTAACATATCCTTGATATTCTAATACAAATGCTTCAAGCTTTCCAGAAGTTGCTGATTCTTTCATCTGTAAGGTAGTATAGGCAACATAAGGGATATTTGCCTGAAACTGATTAAAGCCTTCGATTGCTGTTGCTCCCAGAGGATTTGAAGAATCAAATGCATTTAAAACTGAAAGTAAGAAGTTCAGACCTGTACTGCTTGACTGTGGATTTGTATATCCTGTTATTATATCGTTATTTACAACGCCGTCAACAAACTTCTTTGTATCAAGGCTGCCATCTGAGTTTTTATATTCAGCAGCTTTATTTTTAGTAACAACTACACCAGCAACGTTTCCTACTAATTTTTCTTCCGCAACATTTATTGTAACACCATATCCTTCAAGAACATCTCCCCAGACAGAGGAAGATGGAGAATATGCCTCAGGAACGTATTTGCCAGTATATATGTAATCAGCACCTTGACCAGATGCCATAGATCTTATTGAAACTGAAACTTCCTTACCTTCAACTAAAATAGTATCATTATTAAAGCTTTCAGCCATATCTATTAGGAATGAGTCATTACCACTTCCAGCCTTTTCAGGAGAAACAAATATTTCTACATTCCATTCCGTATCAGCCACAACTTGTAATGGATACTTTTCAATATCAGGCAATGCGTCAGCAACATCAACTGAGTCGAATGAAACGTTTGCTTTTCGTGGTGTCGCCGTAGACGGCTTGATTTTATTATATATTTCCGACAACCTTTCCTCAGAAGATGAACTTTTATTGTCTTTATCCTTGTTTGTAAAAGCGACTGCAACACCAACAGTAAGCACACCAGCTATAGCAATAGCTGCTATAAAACTTTTATCCATACTAACCTCCAAATTTATTATTTTTATTTATAAAGCTTAATTGTATCTATAAGTTGATTAAGCTCTGCAAGTTCAGCATCGTTTATATCTGACATATCCAGTTTAGCCAATTCTAATGACATTTTATCAAGGTTTAGAAGAAGTGTCTCATTTTTCTCGCATACATCCTTAATATAATCCAATATTTCAGAATAAACCTTTTTCTTTTCAGCTCTGATTTCAACACTGATACTAGTACTACTTTCCATAGCCTTGTATTCATTATAATTGAAATTGGTCAAAAACTTGTATACTTTTCTTGCTCCTGATACTGCAATTGTTTCACAGCTGTTCAAAACGCCTTCGAATCTGGCATAAGTCATTTCTGACGCATCAAATTCATCAGTGAGCATTTTAAAAACAGATTCCTTGCTTGATTTAAATCTTTCAAGCTGACTTATAAGCTCTTGTCTTTTCAAATTCATATCAGAAGGAAGATTGCTTATATTTCTCATTACACGGAATTTAGTTATAAACTCGTTTAATCCCCAAGTATCTTCATCATCTTTTTTCTCGATTCTGACATTATCTGATTTACTATGAATTTTTGCTACTCCGTAGATTGTATTAACCAGATTGAAAAATAAAATTGCATACAAGCCAAAACTCAAAATTGTACTAACACCAGACAGGATAACCAATAAGCATACAATACTGATAATCAAACCTATTATAATCAGTCTTAATGTCCGTTTACTTTTATTCAAATTATACACACTCCTAACTTTAAATTATTAAAGAATATTTTTTACTTAAAATATTTTAATACCACCTAAATTATATCATTCTTTTAATGTTTTGTAAAGATAAAGTGAAAATATCGCATTACAAATGCATGATTGTAATTTCTTACAAAAGCCAATTCGGCGGACGAAGTTAACTATCCCCTCAATTATAACTTATTATAAAACTATCACTTTATTAGTTTATTTTCATACAATGATAAAGGTGATAATTATGAATAACTTTTGTAAAGACTTGGAGTTTACTACAGCTGTCAATACTCTTGCGGTTTCAATAGCTAGTAAGCTTGACTCTCCTGAGGAGCTGGCATTAGCTGCTGCTGTACTCACTCAAATAGGAGATACATTGGCAACAATTGCTGTCAGACGTGACATTTATGAAAAGAAGTGTGGAAATAATTAGGAAACCACTGATTAGATTACTAAAAACATAAAATAAGTTTAGGTCAAGCCTAAAAAAGACTTGACCTAAACCTTTAACCTGTTTGATTATTATAAGATTTCTTTAATCAGTGTTTCCTTAAAACATAGTAACATCAGTTTCTACAAAATTCACAGCATCTGCTGCCTTGAACTCCTCACATGAAACGGCGTAGAAATAGCCATCAATATAAACTACTCTTCTGAAAGATTCTGCTTCCCATACATATGCATCAGTTGAACTGTCCTTTACGATCTCGCCCTTATAAACAAAGGTATTATCCTGGAAAGAGTAGAATTTATATGAACTTTTATTTTGATAGTTTTCATCATATTCATAATTATACTCGTTAATTGGGAATCCGATAATATTTTTCTCATAATCGATAAACAATGCCTTACGTTCATAAATTCCCTCTGAGCTGATACTTTCATAATCTGATTGACGCTCAAAAGAAACTGTACTGATCTCTTGCAGGTTGTTTGGATCACTGTTGTCAAACATTGTCATTTTAACACCAGTCTGCCAACCTGTCTGTTCATCAGCTGAAGCACCAAATCCTAGAAGCAGTCCATCTGTCCATTTCTGCATATATGAGCTGTAGCCGCTAATCTTCAATTCATCAAGTATAGTAGGTTCTAATGGATTGCTAAGGTCAATCGCATAAAGCGGATCAGTCTGACGGAATGTTACAACATAAGCCATATCGCCATTGAAATTGACAGATCTTATATTTTCATCAAGTCCGAAGTCGCTTATACTTCCGACAACATTCATTGACATATCAAGCACATAAATGCTGTTTTTTTGAGAAGCCCATTGTCTTGACACAACAGTACTATCATTGCCAACATCTTCAACTATTTCAGTGTAACCATCTTCAGTAACAGCAACTCTGAAGTAACCATTATATTCACTCATAGAAAACTGGTCATTTATATAACCCTTAATTTTGCCTGACGCTTGTGGAGTAATGTTTCCATTTTCTACTGAAAAACGTGTTATTTCAGTCTGCTCGTAGCCAGAAGTAACGTATAAATTTTCTTGTGAGCAATAAATTGTGTTGCTATATCCAGCAATTGATTTTGAATCAACTGGCTGATTTGGAGTTTCACTGTTAAGATCTAATCCTGAAATATTTGTGTAAGATACATAATTATAAACATCTCTGATTGCACAGGTTGGAATCATAATGTCTTCAGGTTCAACATAACATTTTTCATCCCCTACATAATAAAAAGGTATATACTCGTCAATGTCATCATCAGTCACTTCATTATAATCAAGATACTTATCAGAGTTGGATATTACATAAAGATAGCCGTCAGACATAAGACGTACGTCGTTATAGTAACCTTCCTGTACATAATAACCAACGACCTTTAAAACATCCTCAATATCAAATATTGCAACGTATGTGTTTGAATTTCCGCCATAGTAATAGCAATCATCAATATAGATATCATAATTAGTATCGTAATCATTTTTGTAATCATTATTTACTTCATAATAATCACAGATAACTATAAGCTGGTTATTATATATATACATATCAGAAATTGTTCCGTCAACATTTAAACCAAGCTTATCAGAAATATCAGTTTTATAAGGACTTACAAACTTTCCATCTTGTGTATCTGAAATATAGATTGTATCTCCATTTGAATAGAAAATCTTATTGCCGTTGGTTTTAACAATATCAGCCTCAAGAACACCTGCCTCCTGACTGTATGTGTCGGAATAATCTTTTTCTTCTGAAACATCAGCATCAATGTTGTTCGCTTCGCCAGCCACATATCCATCTTCACTTGCTGAGGAATTAACACTATCTTCTGCAAGTTCCATCTCACCAGTGTATGCATCTGCTATAGCCAAATCATAATTTTCATCTAAAAATTTATTTCCCCCAAATCCATTAGCTAAAAAATCTCTGAATTGATTTGACTTACTTGTTGATGAAAAATAGCTTAATACATCACCATAAGCTGTTGCAGATTTCATTGATTCAATTGAAACTTTATTTTTTATGTCCTTATCTGAAAAAATTTCAATGTTACTAAAATTCGGTTTAATAAAATAAACTGAAGTTCCAAAAACAATAGCAAGTGCTGCCGCCGCAGAAACTATTTTTAAAATTTTATTGTGTCTTATCTGCTTACGTTTTGAATTTGCCGAGGAGTTGTCAAGGAGTTCCTTTATATTGTCTGGTTCTAGTCTTTCAGGAATTTTCTCTGATTCCATGATTTTTTTTACCTTTTCATTATTATAGTTATCGTTCATGATATATTCTCCTTTCATTCACATAGATTTAGTCGTAACTGCTCTTTTATTCGTGAAAGCCTCGAGCGTATAGTTGCTGCTTTTAATCCACTTATCTGCGATATTTCCACGCTCTTATAACCACCAAGAACAGAAAGTGAAAGTATCATTCTTGATTCTTCATCAAGCGTGCCAAGGGCATCTTTAAGGTCGGAGCTGTCAAAATCAAATTCCGTATCATATGTGAAATCATCATCAAGCTCTGCGTTGCTGTTCATATATTCTTTTTGCTTACGCTTGATTTTTGCGAAAAGTATTTTCATAATCCACGCCTTGAACGCACTTGCATCCTTTAGCTTTCCGATTGTAGAAAATGCGTCCATTACTGCATCACTTACAGCATCAGCAGCATCATGGTGACTTCTTAAATTATAAAGTGATGTATAATACATTTCTTTATAAACAGTTGAATAAAGTCTTGAAAATGCTGCCGTATCCCCTTTACGGGCAAGCTCTGCATCAGTTTTAAAATCATTCATGTTAAATCCCCCTTTAAACCGGTTTCATAATGTTAGTGTTTAAAATAAGTCTTATTGTTGCAATTGAAATCAACATTTGGATATGTGCACAAAATATATCACATATATATGTTAAAAATTACTAATAAGCGGCTTTTAAGTTTTTCCTTTTAAAGAA
>JAVBRC010000035.1:0-22008 GCA_031548405.1 Oscillospiraceae bacterium
ACATATAAAATAACTTTACCAGATTTTTTCTTTTCAGACATGAACTATTCTCCAATCTTAGCATTTTTCCTGTTAATAAGCCAAGCGCCTATCCCACCAGCAGCCATTATTGATGCACAGATAGCAGCAACAGAAGCAAAATTATTTTCAGTAGTTTCTGCTTCAACACCTGTCTTTGAAACTATTTTTCCAATTGGTGCAATAAGTTGAATCTTTCCATCTTTATCCTTGACTGTCACATTAAAACTCTTATCACCAGTTTGTTCAACTGTCACATCAAGACCAAGCTCTTTACCAGATGCAATAATTTCATCAAGAGATTTAAGCATATCTTCATTTGTCATCTTATCAGCAACTTTAGCTGCCCAGCTGTCGCTGGCTGATTTACTAATTCCACCACCGCTTGTAGAACCACTACCTGTTGAGCCTCCACCTGAAGTATTACCGGTAGAATCAGATTCACCCTCGCCTCTCATCTCAGCAAGTGTTTTTCCAAAATACCGAAGTGCAACCTCGTCACCATAGCTTTCAATGTTTGCAAATGCACCAACAAGGGTATCATATTGACCAGATGTATATTTATTTGCAAGAAGGAAATTTTCAAGCTGTACTACATAAACCTCAAGGAACCCAGCTGCTCTTGCTGCACCGATTACATCATCAGCAGTTGCAGCCGAAGCAGAAATTCCGCCAAAAGCTATAACAGATACAGCAGAAATTGCTGCCAATATTTTTTTGATATTTTTTTTCATTAAGATAACCTCCAAAAAAGTCTTAAATTCATTTACAGTTTGTTCATATAGGTGCGATAGACTATAATTGCGTATAAAATCATATTTTCGCATAACATTACTTTAACACTAATAATATTATTTGTCAATAGAAAAAAGTAACCATTTCAGGCATTTCATCGCACAACATCGCCTTATTATTTTATAGTACCGCCACCTATTACTATATCATCGTCATAAAAAACAACCGCCTGTCCCTTAGCTGGTGCTCTCTGCGGCTCATCAAATTTCACAAGAATTTCACCATTTTCTAGATTAGTAAGTACTGCAGGTTTTTCATTTCTGCTGTACCTTACCTTTGCAGTAACCTTCATACCATCTGAAATTGAGTCAAGAGAAATTAAATTCACATCATAGGCTATAAGTTCAGATTTATATAAATCCTTTTCATCTCCGATTGTGACAGTATTTTCAATAGCATTTTTATCTGTTACATAACAAGGTCTGCCGAAGGAAATTCCAATCCCCCTACGCTGTCCGACAGTGTAATTAATAACGCCCTTATGTCTGCCGATTATTTCTCCGTTTGTATCAAGAAAATTTCCTTCCTTAATCTCAACGTTAGTATTTTCCTTTATAAATGAAGCATAGTCACCATCTGGAACAAAACAGATATCCTGACTATCCGGCTTTCTCGAATTCACAAGCCCAGCATCTTCAGCAATCTGACGTATCTCTGCTTTTTCATATCCCCCAAGAGGAAACAATGTTTTTGAAAGCTGATATTGTGTCATACCGTAAAGCACATAAGTCTGATCCTTTGAACGATCTTTCGGACGCTTTAGTATGTATTTTTGAATGGACTCATCAAATTCCCTTTCAGCATAATGACCAGTTGCAACATAATCATATCCTAGTTCTTCCGCACGTCTTAGCATCTTATCAAATTTAATATGTCTGTTACATTCAATGCAAGGATTAGGAGTTTCACCTTTTAAATAGCTTTCAGTAAATTGATTCATAACTTTTTTCCTGAATTCATCTTTAAAGTTAAAAACTAAATGTTCTATTCCCAATCTATAGCAAACACTTCTTGCGTCCTCAACATCAGAAAGTGAGCAGCAAGTTCTGGTGCTCTCATCTATATCTTCACCATCAAAAAGTTTAAGGGTAACCCCTATTACTTCATATTCACTATCCTGTAAAAGCTTTGCAGCAACAGAGCTATCAACTCCGCCACTCATTCCAACCATAACCTTAGCCATTTAAATATTATCCTTTCTAAGTAAATCTGAAATTTCAGATAAATCCTTTACATTTTTCCACGCTTTGCTGCATATCTCATTCCACTCGTTAGCTGATACTTCATCATAAACAGCAATTGTTTTAAAACCTGAATTTTCAGCTGTTTCAATGCAGTGAAGTGAATCTTCAATAACGAGAGTGTTTTTAATATCACAGCCCATTTTTTCAGCTGATTTTATATAAATATCAGGCTTATCCTTTCCAGCCCCTATATCAGAACAAGTGAGCAAGGAGTCAAAGCATTCATATATTCCAAGTCTTTTTAAAGCCGCCTCAGCAAGGCTTTTATATGTAGCCGTTGCAACGCATAGCCTGTAACCCATTTTTTTAAATTCATGAATAAGTTCATACCCACCGTTTTTAAGTTGAATTGTATTAAAATAATGCTCCCTAACCATTTCTTCTACACGATTAATTATATCTTCACATGATTGTTTCAGCTTAAATTGTGTTTTAAAATACATCGCTGAATCCTGAATAGTCATTTTTTTCACAATATCTGAAATACCCTCAGGAGGCGTAATTTCATTTTCAAGTAAAAAGCTGCGGTCAACATTTTCCCAGCAATGCATTGAATCAAGGAGAGTACCATCAAGGTCAAAAATTATTCCTTTAAATTCCATCTTTTTCTATCCTTATCGAGGCTCTGAAATCATCATTTCTTGAGCCGATTTTATTTTGTGAAAGTCCATAAATATCAGAAGCAATTCCTTCTAAATAAACAAATCTTTCTGCACTATCCCCAGTTTCAGAAAGCTTTGAAAGTGAAGTTGAAACTGGTATTTTACCGCCCTTAGATTTTGATAAAACCTCACGCCCTCTTTCATTCATACCAAGTACTCTGGCATATGGCGGAAGAATTTTCAAATCATCTGATGTAATGCCGATAACCATATTTAAAAGAATTCGTTTAAGCCTTGCCATAGTATATCGTTTGGTTTTTATATTTTCAAGCAGCTGTTCAAGAGTTTGTGAATGAGAAAATTGCTTTAAACGATGTTCTAACCCCTGTCCGACATCTGGAATATTTCTAAGTTCTGAAAGTGAAACAGTACGAAGCTTATAAAGTATAATACGTTCAAGGTTCTTTATATCAGAAATATTTCCATCAAGAAGCTTTTTTTCATATCCCTCACTTACATAATCAGGAGCATATTTTTCAAAGCCATTTTTTTGCAGCATACAGCTTCTTATATAAGATGCACTTGCAAATTCACTTTCTGCCGACATTGAATCATGTCCTGCTCCATGACGACTAACTGTAAAAGGCTTTATTGACGAATCTAATAATAAAAGTGCCTTTAGATATTCAATCGCAAGAATATTGTTAGGAGATGAGGCAATGTTTGCTATCTGCGCATCACATTTCTCATTTAATATACTGCTTAATGCTAACGGATAAGTCATTCCGCTTTCCATTTTTTCGGAAATATCCTTCATCGAAATATCAGTTACTGCTTTCATAGCCTGTGACAGCAAGGATATATTCCCACACTCGCTCCCGAAGGATATCTCATCAACGCAACCTAGCGAATTCATTATTGAAACTGAACCTTTAGCATAAAACTCCGCAGAGGATAAAGCATAAACTGACGGTATTTCAATCACAAGGTCTGCCCCTGATTTCAATGCCCATGATGCACGGGTAAATTTATCAGCAATGGCAGTTTCACCCCTCTGCACAAAATTCCCACTCATGACAGCAACAATATGAGTTGCTCCATTCTTACGAGTTTCGTTAATATGGTGAAGATGTCCGTTGTGAAACGGATTGTATTCGCAGACTATTCCAGTTATTTTCATTCTATTACTCCTATGAGCCCATACTTTCTTATTATATAGTATAACAGAAATTCAGCTGTTTTTCAACTGTATTGTGAATTTGACTTCGCAATCTTTATGCGATGTTACCTCAAAATATTTTTATGAGCATATAGCACAAAAATAGGATAATTTGTTGACAAATTATCCTTGATGTGGTATATTTAATGTATAAAAATTATATATTAAATAGGAGGAACTTATGAAAAAGAAACTATTAGCAGTATTTCTCACTGCAATGATAACCATAAGTACAATTCCATTTTCGGCTACTGCATTTGATGATATTCTTTCAAAAGATTACTATAATAAAGAAATTGATTACAGCCTTTGGGACAAATTTCTGAAATATGATTTATGTATAACAGATTATAATTCATTGACAGAAGAACAAAAAGAACTTTGCGAGTTTATATTTGAAACTGAACGTTCTGCTAAGGGTACTATAATTTGCGAACGTGCAAGACGAACTTTAGCAGGTGATAAAAATATTGGTGAACGAATTACACTCGAACAGCTTGAAAATGCTTATGGAATATGGGATAACTATTCATCAAATAAATCGGGTTTTCAGAATTATATTCATTGTGTTCCTGATATTAAGTGTCTTGATGGATGGGATTCATATAATGAATACTGGACTGATGACGAGGGATCATATCGTATTCGGTTTACTGGGGAAAATACTTCTTACATGAAAAATTTCGAAGTTCATGGCAAAGAATCATTTGAAATAGAACCCAAAAAAGCAGCTGAATTTATTTTTGATTACGAAGATGATAAATGCTTTTTCAAATCAGATGATTATTTAGAATATAACGGAGATTATTACTATATTAAACCTGACGGTACAGCAGTCTTTGCTAAAAGTAAGCATAGCAGAAGAGATGAGCCAATTAACTGTGAACCTGTCACAAAAACAGTAGTTGTTCCTGACGAAATTAATGGTTATCCTGTTATAGCAATTGAAAATGAAGCTTTTTTAAACGCATGTGTTACAGAAGTAATTCTTCCTGAAACTATAAAGTTTATTGACAGTTCAGCATTTTGGGAATGCATATATCTTGAAAAAATAAATTTCCCTCAAAGTTTAAAATATATTGGACTAAACGCATTCAGTTACTGTTCAGAATTAAAAGAAATCGATATTGATAATCCAAATCTTTATTTATCTGACTCGGCATTTCAAAATTGTTGGAATATCACTTCAATAAACCTAAATGTAAGAAACATTGGAGAAAATGCATTTTCTAATTGCAGGACTTTGAAAAAGGTTGTTCTCGGAGAATCAGTTGAGATGATCAGTTCAAAAGCATTCTATAATTGTGATATAATTGAAAATATACAGTTTCCTTCCACATTGAAATTTATTGGTGCAGGTGCTTTTTCAGGAGCTATAAACTACAGTAGAAGTGGTATAAAGTCAATAGTTATTCCATCTACTCTTAAATTAATCGGAGCTTATCCAAGAAAGACTGGGGTTGGTGCAACATCTGGCATTTATGTTCCAGCAACTGATCCGCTTACTGAAGAACAGCTATGCGCTTTTGATCCAGACTGCACAATCTACGGCTACACCAACACAGAAGCCGAATTTTACGCAAAAGAATGGAACCTAAAATTTATCGACTTGGATTCACAAACTGAAAAATGGGATATAAACCTGGATGGTGAAACAAACTCTGCTGATATTGTTTTGATGTACAATTATCTTCATGGAAAAGCAACGCTTATTCCGCAACCAATTGACAAGTTGGATTTAAACGGTGATGCTGCTTTTAATGTGTTTGACGTTATTTTGCTTAGAAGAACACTGCTGAAAAACGGTTAAGATAATCCGATTAGAATATAAATTTATATATTAATCAAGGAGAAACTTATGAAAAAGAAACTATTAACATTATTTCTAACTGCAATGATAACCATAAGTGCAATTCCATTTTCAAGTAACATATACGCAATTGAATACAATATGGAAAATTTATTCCCAAACGAGATATTTTCTTCAAGCTATTATAATAAAGAGGTTGATTACAGCCTTTGGGATAAATTTTTAAAATATGACTTGTGTATAACAGATTATAATTCATTGACAGAAGAACAAAAAGAGCTTTGCAAGTTTATATTTGAAACTGAGCGTTCTGCTAAGTCCGTTATTCGTTGTGAACGTGCAAGGAAAACATTAGCAGGTGATACTAATTTAGGTGATAGAATAACTGTTGAATCGCTTTACGGAATTAATGCCATATCTTCATTTTATACTGATTACATAGATCACCAAGATGTTGTTTACTGTACACCAGATATAAAGCATTTTGATTTTAATATAAACGTAAATGAATATTGGTTAGATGATGAAGGAAACGAGCGTGTTTTATTTGATGGTGAAAACGAACTGACAACACACTACGGATATTTTGGATATTACAAGTATGACGATGAAATGAAATCAATATTAGATTCAACTGGATATACCTATCCAAGATACACAAATATTTCTTCTTTTTTATTTGACGACGACCGTTATTGTTTAGCTTTTCCTGATAAGAGCGTAATGTCATATACTCTAATAAAAACAACACCATCACCAAAGATGGAAAACAACAGTTATTTTGTAGATGACGATGTTGAACTTATTAAAAAGGATAATATTTATTATACTATTATGCCTGATAATACGGCAATGCTTTTCAAAAGTGACTTTAGAATTGAAAATTATCTTAATAATAATGAGCCTATTAATGAAACTATAATAATTCCTGATGAAGTTAATGGTTATCCAGTTACAGCAATCAAAAGTTTTGCATTTTATAACTCTGGCATAACAAAAATTGAATTACCAGAAACAATAGCTTATATAGGCGATGAGGCCTTTTGTAAATGTAAATTTCTTGAAGAAATTAATTTTCCAAAATCACTTAAATCAATCGCTTGGAGTGCATTTTCTTCTTGTGATAGTTTAACAAATATTATAATGGATTGTCCTGAACTTGAATTATCCAAATGGCAATTTAATTGTTCTGAAATTAAAAGTGCCACACTAAAAGTTAAATCAATCGGAGAGTACTCTTTTGCAAACTGTAGTAAACTTGAAAAGGTTATATTAAATGAAGGCTTGGAAAGTATTGAGTCAAGTGCTTTTTTAAATTGCAATAATCTAAAAAATATTCAATTTCCTTCATCATTAAAATATATCGGTCAAGAAGCCTTTACAAGCACTGCAATTAATTCACTAGTTATTCCATCAACCATCAAAGTAATTGGTAAATTTCCACATAGGACAGACTTTTTATTATATAGTATAGGGCAAGTTCTAAGTACTGACCCATTAACGGATGAATGCAAATTAGCAGTAAATCCCGACTGCACAATCTGCGGCTACACCAACACAGAAGCTGAATTTTACGCAAAAGAATGGAACCTAAAATTTATCGACTTGGATTCACAAACTGAAAAATGGGATATAAACCTCGACGGTGAAACAAACTCTGCTGATATTGTTTTGATGTATAATTATCTTCATGGAAAAGCAACGCTTATTCCGCAACCAATTGACAAGTTGGATTTAAACGGTGATGCTGCTTTTAATGTGTTTGACGTTATTTTGCTTAAAAGAACATTGCTGAAAAATAGTTGATTTAAATGTAAACCTACAAATCACCAAAAGCCCCTGATTCAATCCGAATCAGGGGCTTTTTAATATACTAACCCACAAGCATTAAACCTACAAGCTTTTTATTTTAAAATTCCCAGCAAGATAATTCAAAACCTCACCCTCCGTTTTGAATTTCATCACTGTTTCTGTAATGCAATCTGCCTGCTCCTTTGTCCATTCTAAAATATTCTTTCTGACACTAAGCATTGATGTCGGAGCAACGCTAAACTCATCAAGCCCAAAGGAAATTAAAAGAGGTATCATAAACCTGTCCGCAACGGCTTCCCCGCACATTCCAACTGATATTCCAGCTTTTTTCGCACATGAAACAACATGCTTAATACTGCGTAGTACAGCCGGATTATACGACGAATACAAGTATGCAACATTTGAATTTCCTCTGTCAACTGACATTGTGTACTGAGTTAAATCATTAGTACCAATACTGAAAAAATCTGCTTCTTCTGCAAGTATATCAGCAATAAGTACTGCCGCTGCTGTTTCAATCATAACCCCGATTTCAATTTCTTTTTTATAAGGAATACTCTTCAAATCAAATTCATTTATAATGTCTTGAACTAACTTCCGAACGCTCCTAAGCTCATCAACACAAGTCACCATTGGAATCATAATTTTTATATTACCAAATACGCTCGCTCTGATTAACGCACGAAGCTGTGTCAGAAAAAGCTCCTTATGTTTCAAGCAATAGCGTATCGCCTTAAAGCCCAGATATGGATTTTCCTCTTCTGACATATTAAAATAAGGAATATTTTTATCCCCACCGATATCCAATGTTCTGATAATAACTGGCTTCTGATTCATAGTAACTGCAACTTTTTTATATGCCTCAAACTGTTCTTCTTCACTCGGCTGAGTGGCTCTGTTCATATACAAAAATTCAGTTCTGAAAAGTCCGATTCCATCACCGTTAAAATCAGATATTTTTATTGCGTCCTCTGGACTTTCAATATTACCAAAAAGTTTTATTCTGATACCGTTAGCAGTCAAAGTTTTTCTGGACGCATATTTAGAAAGCTGCTTCTTTTCTTTAATAAAATCAATATGCTTACGGGTATACTCATCAATCTGACTTTCTAAAGGATTTATAATGACAATGCCCTTACTTCCATCAACTATAATAACATTTTCATCATCAATTAACGACACCGCATTTTCAACACTTTGAACAGCTGGAATTCCCATTGCCCTTGCAAGAATTGCGGTGTGAGATGTTCGTCCTCCGACCTCAGTTACAATCCCAATAATGTTTTTATTGTCTATTTCTGCCATCATAGACGGTGTTATATTCTTTGCAACAAGTATAGTATCTGGTGGAACGTCAGAAATACTAACTTCTTTTATTCCCAAAAGTATTGAAAGTACAGAATTTTTTATATCAATTACATCTGTTGCACGTTGATTTGTCAGTTCGTCATCTGCATCTGCAAATAGCTGTACGAACATATCACAAACTGTCATAACCGCACATTCCGCACAACTACCCTCGTTAATCAATCTTTCAATCTCAGTTTCCAAATAAGGATCTTTAATCATCATTATCTGCCCCGAAATAATCTGGGCATCATGCTCACTAACAGATTTTTTTATACACTCAGTTATTTTTTTAGTTTTAACACAAAAGTCTTCAACTGCTGATTTATATCGTTCAAGTTCCAGCCTTTGATTGCAATTTATTTTCGGAGTAAACACCAGACTTTGTTGTCTGACAATCATAACCTTACCAATTCCATAACCATCAGAACACGCCGTTCCTTTTATCATAAAAGCTCCTTTTTCTAAAAGCTATATTCTATTGAGGTTTATGTTCCCACGCCACTCTAAGCACCTGACAATCATTTACAATGTAGTATATTCTATTTATTCGACTATAAAATATTACTTAAACTCATTTTCAATCAACTCAATTGCATCATTCAGTGCCACATTTTCATCATTGCCACTGCAAATAATTTCAATGGTACTTCCAGATTTAATACAAGCCGCCATAATATTCATAACACTCTTACCGTTTATTCTTCTATCATTAAATATAATTGTAACATCGCACTTGTATTTCGCCATTTTTTGTGCAAACATCCCAGCAGGACGCATATGAAGACCTTGTTCATTTAGCAATGTAATTGTTTGTGATACCATAGCGATTCCCTTCTTAATTCTCTATTAACATCGTATCAAGGAGTCTATAAATCTCATTCCTTTTTGCTATATCATAAGAAAACGCAGTCGCACTTCCAGACGCTGTTCCTAGTTTAAGTGCATAATTATAGTCATTTTTCTCAAGATAACCCGCTAAAAATCCAGCAAGCATTGAATCGCCTGCTCCCACAGAATTAATAGCCTTTCCTTCCGGAGCTGACATAATATGAACCTCACCATTCTCATCAATGAGTATCGAACCCTTTTCGGCCATTGATACAAGAACATTTAAAGCACCCATTTTTTGAAGTTCCCTTGCATATTTAATAATCTGCTCATTTGAGTTAAGTTCCAGTCCGAAAATTTCGCCAAGCTCATGATTATTAGGCTTTATCATAAATGGTTTGTACTTTAAAACATTAATTAACAAGTCTTTTGTTGCATCAACAATAAACCTTATTCCCCTCCCAGATAATCTTTCAAGTATTTTCTCGTAGATATTTTCAGGAAGAGTATTAGGAATACTTCCCGCAAGAATAAGTATATCATTCTCCTGCAGTTTATTCAATATTTCAAAAAGACTATTAATAGCATCATTACTTATTTTTGGCCCCTGCCCATTAAGTTCAGTTTCTTTTTCAGTTTTGATTTTAACATTAATTCTGGAGTTACCTCTTTCAAGTTTCACAAAATCAGTTTTAATACCATACGCCCTTACACCGTCCTCAATTGCAGCACCAGTAAAACCAGCTGAAAAGCCAAGTGCAACAGATTCAAAACCCAATTCCTTTAAAACAATTGAAACGTTAATACCCTTACCACCAAAATAAATTTCTTCACTATCCGACCTGTTGACTTCACCAGTTTTAAGTGAATTAAGCCTCATAACATAGTCAATCGCTGGATTAAACGTAACAGTATATATCATTCTATAACCTCTTTTACAATACATTTTTCATTAAAACTTTTATTAGATAGATAATCAGTTATGATACAAGCACTATCTACGTTTGAAAATGTAACAGATGATATCTGATTAAATTTTGAATGGTCAGCAAGGATATATGATGCACCGCTTTGAAAAATAACTGTTTTTTTAACCATTGCCTCATCTGCATCCGGAGTTGTAAATCCGGCTGTCAGTGAAATTCCGTTTGTACCCATATAACATTTTGTGAAGTTGAATTTTTTCAGCGCTTCTATACACTCTGTCCCAATAACCGTTTCAGATGATGCCTTAATTTGCCCTCCAATTATATAGACTTTGAACTTCCTGTCTGCAAGTTTTTTAGCATGACTGAAACAATTTGTAACAAAAACTGCTGTTGGTTCTAATATGAAATTTATCATCTTTTCAGTAGTTGTGCCAGAATCAATAAAAACAAAATCGTTTTTCTGAATTGTAGAGGCTGCATATTGAGCGATTGCATTTTTTTCATTTGCAAACATTTCATTTCTTGCTTCATTAACATACGCATTAAAATTTATTTTTTCATTTAACACTGTTGCACCACCATGAACCTTTACAATTTTATTCATTGATGCAAGCGAATTTAAATCACGCCTGATTGTAGATTCTGAAACGTTCAGCACTTCTGAAAGCCTTATAACTGTAACTGTTTTATGCTCATTCAAGCTTTCAAGAATTTTCAAATATCGTTCTTCTGTTAGCATATATATTGTCCTATCTTTTGGAATAAAATAATTGAATTTGATTTGTTTTGATTATTATAGCTATATTTTAACATATTTTCTATTAAAAGTCAAGGCAATTTGCCATAATTCTTCAAATTCAGTTGCGATCCAATCAAAATAATTCAAAATAAATCAGAAATTATCATCATTTGTCTTTAAATAAAAATATAGATATAAAAATAAGTTAAGACAACACCGTACAAAGCCTGTCTAACCACTTTGTACAGTATTGCCTTAACCTAAAAAACTTGTTATCTTCCCTTAACTAAACTTTTGGCTATTTCAATCGCATCGTAAAGATCAATTTTACCGTTTCTATCATAGTCAGCAAGATCCATTCCATATATACCGATTTTTTCTATTAACTTTTTACTCTTATCGGAATTGTTTGGATATACCAGATATTTACAAATAGCTATAACATCATATAAACTAACTTTACCATCTGTATCAACATCTCCAGCAAGTCCTATAGTAACTGGAATTGTTAAAATTTCGATTTTGCCTAGCATGATTGAAATTTCTGTTATACCTTCTGAGTAAGCCTTTTGTGGTGTAGTTGAAATATTATAATCTATATCTTTTCCATATACATCAGTCAGGCGAATACCACTGTTGAATGATTTATCATTTGATGCGAAAAATAGGTCTTCATTAAATGTAAGAAAATAAGCATCACTTGTTTTAGAAATGTCAACTTTTATACTGTTTCCAGCCATATCATAAACTTCAGCATAGCAGCCTGTATAATCATCTGGCATTTTAAGATTAAATATATCTGTATTAGTATCAGCAGTTTCACAATAATCCACGTCAAGTGCTTCGATTTCTTCTCCGCTTTCATTTAGAAGAACAGCTCCTTGAACTGCGTTGTTATCATATACTTCAAGCTGAATATACTCCTCGCCATTTACTACAAACCGTCTGGTATTTTTCACTTCAGGTGGCGTAAGGTCAATTTTAAATTCCTGAGTTAAAATTTGCTTTTTGCCGCCATCACTATAAAACGGATCTTCAGCAGTAATACGAAGCTCATATATATCCCCGTCCATAGCCCCAGACATATCCCAATTGATCTGGAATGCCTGATTAATCGGCTCACTGTCCTGATCAACACTCCAGCTGCCTGTTGGCAATGAGAATTTTTCAGAATAAACCTTAGTGGAAGATCTATAATTCGACTTATATATATCCGCATTTACGTTGTAGCATCTTCTCTTAAAGCCTAAATATGCACAGATATTATCCAGCACATTATCACCATTAGGAGAATAATAAGGAGTTCCAAAAATTATCTCATCTGAATTCATAGCAACCATATTTATTCCAGAGTAATTCATATTAAAATCAAGTAACAATGATGATGAATAAGAAGCGTTCATTGATGTATTATAAATAAATGGCTCAAATATTTCCGAACTTGACCATTCTCCATAATATCCCATAAAAGGAAGAACCAGATTTGGAGCGCTCTCACTTTCCAAATGAACATACCCTTCAACAAAAGTTCCGTTTTTAAAAGTTTCTTTAATATATTGCCTTTGTTCAGCTGTCAGATTCATATCAAGGTTTATAACAACATCTTCTCCAGCTCCAACAGTTATTTCACTTATTTCTGATAATCCGGACTTGAACTTCATAGTTGCATCTGCTCTTTTAGTATTCCATGCCAATTGGTCATCATCTTCACTGAAATTATCTACAAAAATATCAGCTGAAAGTGTATATGTCTGCGGAGCATCAGAAATATTTTTTATATGAAAATTGAATGTGCTTATACTAAAGTCTATTGTTCCAAACTTACTTTCAAGATTGTCACCAAGCGAAAGCTTAGGTCTGTAATTATCCTTTTCGCTTTCAGTATAAAGATATGCCGGAGTATTCATTGCTTTTTCTATATTCACCAATCCGCTGCCCTGAACTCTTGGTGAGGCGATTTCAATTCCATTAGAGCTATAAATCGGAACAGCAGTTGACATTAAAAGATTCGGAATTATATCAGTATAATCTGAATTGTTTTGTATCCCATATTTCTCCTTGTTAGCTATAAGATATTCCTTGAGAAGCGCTGTTATACCTGTAATCTGTGGAGAAGCCATAGAAGTTCCTGAAGCTGAACCATACTGATTATAAGGAAGTGAAGATACAATATTTCCACCAAATGCAGATATATCAGGTTTAAGTGCAAGCTCTTCAGTATAACCCCATGAAGAAAAATCACTCATTTTTGTGGTTGGAGAAGCAAGAATCATTTTTCCAGTATTAAAATAAACGTGTTTTGATTTTGCAGCAATTAGTGCTTGCCCATCTTCGTATGAAACCATTCCAGTAAATGCATTTTGACATATATAACTTGGTAGTTCACCTAAAACGTTATTGTAAAAAATAACTCCTATAGCACCTTTATCAATAGCATTCTGAGCTTTTTCAGAAAATAGTAATTCTCCTCTTTTAATGACTGCAATTTTACCGTCTACATCTATATTCTCAAAATCTTCTTTAGCACCATAACCAGGAATAATTTTATAATCTAATCCATCTGAATACATATTCCCAAATGCCGGAAACATTTTTTGTGGTGAAGGCTCATATATCATATAGTTCACGTTTTCAACAGTTATAAAATCTGATGTGATAACAGGGTTCCCAACAGAGCCAACTGAAAAAGCTGACGAATTTCCGTTAGGGGCTCCACCTGTTGCATAGTCAGTATTAAGCAATGAATCAACACCACTATATTCAAGCTTGCCTTCATTTCCCGCCGATGTACAGAACATTATCCCAAGCTTGTCCATATTATTTATTGCTTCAACCTCATATGGTGCTGATTTAACCGATACATAAGAACAACCATAGCTTGCGTTAACAGAATCAACACCAATCAATGCACAGTCATCATATGCTGCCATAATCGAATAATAATTCAAGTCTGAAGACATAAGTACAAGCTGTGCATTCGGTGCAACACCCTGAGGGCTATAAGCTTTGCTTGTAACAGCATCGCTATTTCCCGCCGCTATACCTGCAACATGAGTACCGTGAGTCGGATATTTTGTATAATCGAATTCTGTATCTTTTGTATGTGTTGCATAGTTAAATCTATAAGGGATTTTTTCATTTAAATAATATCCCCCACCTTCATATCTTTCTTCACCACTTGTTGATGAAAGATATGGCGAAATGGAATCTATGTATTCAGAACTTAAACGACCAGTTACATCTTGTGGCATTGTTTTTAAATACTCATGGTCAAGATAAAATTCATTATCAATAATCGCTAAAACCGTTGAGTCGCCTTTATTATCAACATTGCTTATTCCAGTAGCTTTAAATAGATGTTCTGAGATATCATTTATAGCGTTTGGGATATTCTCCATTGGATAAACAGTTGAGGGCACTTCATCGTCAGAACATAACTCTGTCAAATATATATTTTTAATTCCCAGATCCTGTTTGTTTAAATATATATTCTTGTATTCTGATTCTTTCATAACAACTGAAAAGCCATTATACAAAGCAGTATAATCATATACAATTATGCCGCTCGTTCCGATATATTCGTTAATTTTATTAAGCATTTCAACATGTTCTAATCTTAGATTTGTATAATAAATTTTTCCTTCTTCTGTGGCTAAGAATTCATTTACTCCATTTTGCTGTGCATACTCATAATCTGCAAGTGGCGGATCGTCCATTTGAACTATACAGTAATAATTCAAATCCTCAACTGGTGAATCCTTATAAATATATGAAGCTGATATTTTTGTCATATGTCCGGTTATAAATGAAGTAGTCACAACAAGCGTGATTAACACTGATAAAATTTTTTTCATTTCAATCATCCTTTCATCAATATACCTATAAATATTATATACGAGTAGAAAATCAATGTCAAGGAAATTGAAATGTTTTAACACGATAAACACATACGTTGCAGCAAGCGACAAAAGAGTCTGTGTTTGGTAAAGCGATTTTTGAAAAAATCGAGTAAAACTTTCACTTCGCTATTCGTTGATATAGTTAACTATTCTCGTTGAATACCACCTTTTTCGACAAACCGAGGCTGAAAATTCAATTAAATTCTCAGCATTATGTTGTCTTATACCGTGGTACGCTTACTAACTAAGAACTTAGCAATCCCAATAACATCATATAAATTTATATTCTCATCATCATTATAGTCAGCAATTAGCTTATCTTCTTCTGTAAATGTCCACTTGCCAAGAATATATTTTGCAATTATAATTGCATCATAAAGGTCGATTTCATTATTGTTAGAAACATCTCCTCTGAGTCTTTTCAAAGAAAATTTTTTGTTATACTTTTCAGCGTAATCTTTAGCCGTTGAAACTGCATCACCATAAATAGTTACATTATCAGCAATTGTTTGTTCAGAATCAAAAATGTAACAATCAGGATTTTCTATCGTTATATTTATCAAACCAGTACACTCATCAAACGCTCTTTCCTCCATTTTTGTTACACTGTTTGGAATAAATACACTCTTCAAGCTTTCACATCCCAGAAATGCCCGACTTTCTATAACCTCAGCATTCTTTGAAATTTTCACACTCGCAAGACTTGTGCAAGCTTCAAATGCACTTCCGCCTATATATGTCACACTGTTTGGAATTACTACACTCTTTAAATTTGAACAGCCTTCAAATGTGCCACTGTTTATCATCGTTACAGTATCAGGAATTGTAACTTTCTCAAGAAATTCACAAGAAGTAAACGATGTGTCCTCTAATTTTGTAACCCCATCTGGAATTGCATACCCTGTTCTTTCATTTCCAATTGGATAAAGTATAAGTGAAGTTTTATCCTTGTTGAATAATACACCATCTAAACTAGTGAAATAGGCATTGTTTTCTGATACAGTTATACTTTTCATGTCTGAACAAAAAGAAAATGCAAACCGACCGATAGATTTTAAATTTTCTGGGAGTGAAACACTTTCTAAACTTGAACAGTAACAAAAAGTCAGTTGATTAATAGTTGTTATATTTTCTGGAATTACAACATCCTTCAAGCTAGTACAGCGATAAAAAGCTTGTTCACCAATATAATTCAAGCTTTCTGGAAATGTAACGTTTTCTATATTCGGATTGCAATAAAAAGCTTTTTTTTCAATTTTTGTAACGGGCAATCCATCAATCTCACTCGGAATGTTGACAGAAACAGCAGATTCATTACAGCTTATTATACTAATATAATCGCCAATACCATCGTTATTACTATCAAAAGCAGTATATGTCAAATCTCCATAAGTCAGTTCACCTTCAGCACTAGCAGACAAAGGTAAAACACAAGAAAAACTGCTGACAGAACAAGTTACAGCAATAATAGCACCTATAATTTTTTTGTTTATTTTCATTATCAAAGCTCCTAAATTATTTATTAAATTAAATTTTATCATATTAGCAATATAATGTCAATAATACTATAAAACTTAGCATTTAAAATGATATATGGCAACACCGCACAAAGCCCGCCTGACGGCTTTGCACATATCTTGCTAGCAGATTTTCCGTAATCTTGCACAAAAACTCCTTGACATACGCCAGTATGTCAAGGAGTTTTTATACAATCTAACGAAAAATCTGACGTCGCAATATACGCGCAATCTTTGTGCGGTATTGCCATAAAAATATTCCTAAAAAAATCTGTTAAATATTTCTGATAATCATTGCATTTCCCTTTGAAATATGATAAAATAAGTCTTAAATAATAATAAGAACCTGTTCTCATAGAAATTTCACTGAAATACAAGAATGTTACTATGAGAACAGGTTTTGACTGAAAGGCCGTGATGTTAGGATTGGAAAAAAAGCTTGCTTTATATGGCTTTAATAATCTTACAAAAACTTTGAGTTTTAATATATATGATGTCTGCTACGCAAAAACCAAGCGTGAGCAGGAGGATTATATACAATATATAGATGATCAGTATAATTCTGAACGATTGACTAAAATTCTCTGTGACGTTACAAAAATGATTGGCGCAACAATTCTTAATATTTCCAAACAGGACTATGACCCACAGGGAGCTTCAGTTAATATTCTTATTGCTGAAGGTCATGTAACACCTGAAAATATTGACAAATCATGTAATCAAGGTATTATGCCGATGAACGAAACTGTTCATGCACATCTTGATAAAAGCCATGTTACAGTTCATACGTTTCCTGAATCACACCCTGAGAACGAGGTTTGTACATTCAGAGTGGATATAGATGTTTCAACCTGTGGAGAAATTTCTCCTCTTAACGCACTTGACTATCTTATAGGCAGTTTCGATTCTGATATTATTACTATAGATTACAGAGTCAGAGGGTTTACAAGAGATATGTGCGGAAAAAAATATTTTATCGATCATGATATAACCTCAATTCAAGATTATATAGATATGAAAACTCTTACAAAATATGATGCAATTGACGTTAATGTTTATCAATCAAATATTTTCCATTCAAAAATGCTTATCAAGGAAATCCAGCTCCAGAATTATCTTTTTAATACTGATGTTTACGAACTCCATCCAAAGGAAAGACTTGATATAACAAACAGTATCCGCCGAGAAATGATTGAAATTTTCAGCGGCATGAATATATATTAATACTGATTTTTGAATGGAGGCTTTGATATGATTTTTTCACAGAGTAAAGCTCCTGTATTAGAGGCAATGCAACAGCATCTGCAAAACAGAGTTGTGCCGTTTGATGTTCCGGGACACAAAGGTGGCCGAGGAACAAAGGAGCTGACTGACTTTTTAGGTCTTTCCTGCCTGAAGGCAGATGTCAATTCAATGAAGCCTCTTGATAATCTTTGTCACCCTGTTTCTGTAATAAATGAGGCTCAACAGCTTGCAGCTGATGCTTTCGGTGCACAAAATGCTTTCTTTATAGTTAACGGTACAACGGGTTCCGTTCAGGCAATGATAATGGCAGCTTGTAAGGCTGGTGAAAAAATTATTATGCCGAGAAATGTGCATAGAAGCGCTATTAATGCACTTGTTGTAAATGGTGCTGTACCAGTTTATGTAAATCCGGGAACAAATAAACAGCTAGGCATTCCGCTTGGAATGTCCGTTCAAAATGTCAAAAAAGCTATTGAAGAAAACCCAGATGCAAAAGCCATATTGGTAAACAACCCTACCTATTACGGTGTATGTTCAAATCTTCGTGAAATAGTAAAGCTTGCACATGAAAATAATATGCTTGCACTTGTTGATGAGGCACACGGAACTCATTTCTATTTCGGAGAAGATATGCCTGTATCAGGCATGGCTGCCGGAGCAGATATGGCTGCAATCAGTATGCACAAAACGGGTGGTTCTCTGACACAAAGCTCAATTTTACTTTGCGGTAAAAGCATGAATGAGGGCTATGTAAGACAGATTATAAATCTGACACAGACAACGAGTGGCTCTTATCTTTTGATTTCATCACTTGATATTGCGAGAAAAAATCTTGCTTTAAACGGCAAGGATATTTTCAGAAAAACCGTACAATATGCAGAATATGCAAGGGCTGAAATAAACAAGCTTGGCGGATATTATGCTTTTGGAAATGAACTTTGCGGTGACGATTCGTTCTATGATTTTGACAAAACAAAGCTTTCAATTCACACAAGAGATATCGGACTTGCTGGGATTGAGGTCTATGATATTGTGCGTGACGAGTACAACATACAGATTGAATTCGGAGATATCGGAAATGTTCTTGCAATTATTTCTGCTGGTGACAGAGCGTTGGAAATTGAGCGACTTATTTCCTCGCTTTCTGAAATTAAGCGTCTTCATTCAAAGGACAAGTCCGGAATGTTTGATCATGAATATATTGACCCACAGGTTATAATGCCTCCGCAGACTGCTTTTTACGGTGATAAAAAATCTGTTCCGATAACAGAGAGCAGCGGTTATATTTGCGGGGAATTTGTAATGTGTTACCCTCCTGGAATTCCTATCCTTGCACCTGGTGAAAAAATCACAAACGACATCATTAATTACATTCTTTATGCTAAGGAAAAGGGATGTATGATGACGGGTACGCAGGATAAAAACATTGAAAACATCAATGTTGTTGTGAAATAGGAGGAATCATGGAATTTTGGTATACTGAAAAACATACAGACAATGTTAAATTTTCAATAAGAGTTGATAAGCATTTAAAAAGTGCTGAAAGTGAATATCAGCGTATTGATATTTTTGAATCGGAAGAATTTGGAAGAGTGTTGACACTTGACGGTTACCTTATGGTGACTGAAAAGGATGAATATATTTATCATGAAATGATAACTCATATTCCTATGGCAGTAAATCCAGCTATTAAAAATGTACTTGTAATCGGAGCTGGTGACGGTGGAACAGTAAGAGAGCTGACAAGGTATAATCATATTGAAAATATTGATATGGTTGAAATTGACGAGATGGTTGTTGAAGTATGTCGTGAATATCTTCCACAGACTGCCTCAAGACTTTCTGATCCCAGAGTTCATATTTTCTATCAGGACGGACTTAGATTTGTCAGAAATAAGGAAAATGAATATGATCTTATAATCGTTGACTCAACTGATCCTTTCGGCGTTGGTGAAGGTCTTTTTACAAAGGAATTTTACGGTAATTGTTATAAAGCTCTTAAAGAGGACGGAATACTTGTAAATCAACATGAAAGTACATTTTATACATCATATTCAAATTCGATGAAAAGAGCGCATAGTCGTATAAAATCTACGTTTCCTCTCGCACTTGTTTATCAGGCACACATTCCAACATATCCATCAGGTCACTGGCTTTTTGGATTTGCTTCAAAGAAGTATGATCCAAGATATGACTTGAAAGCTGATTGGTGGAACTCCCTTGGAATAAAAACAAAATATTATAATACAACACTTCACATAGGCTGTTTTGCAATACCTAACAATGTAAGAGATCAGCTGCGTGAATCTGGAGAATATAAATAGGGTGTATCTATTAATACCTTATTTGTCTAAGTTCAATTGCTCTGCCGAATGTCACATAAAAGTTTACTCAATTTTTTCAAAAATTGCGGTTTCCAAAGGCAGAGCCTTGGTCGCCCGTCGCAACGGGCGAAATGCTTAATGCCTCAGAAGAGCCTTTTTCTTTGGTTCTTTCTTTTTTGTGATAGAAAAAAGAAAGAACATATACAACGAGCTAACTAATTTTTATGGAAATGAGGTTAATAAATATTCCCATGAATCTGAATAAAAATATACACACGTTTATCGGATGTGACAGTGATTATATCGACAGTAAAACAGTAATTTTCGGTGCACCCTTTGACAGCACAACATCTTACCGACCAGGAACTCGTTTTGCAAGCTCCGTTATGAGAAACGAAAGCTTCGGTATTGAAACTTATAGCCCATATCAGGACAACGACTTGCTTGATACTAAAATTTTTGATGGTGGAGATCTTGAACTGTGCTTCGGAAGTCCTGAATCAGCACTTTCTGATATTGAAGAATTTTCTGAAAATATATTGTCAGATAACAAGCTTCCAATTATGATTGGTGGAGAACATCTTGTAACTTTGGGTGCAGTCAGAGCAGCTGTTAAGAAATATCCTGAATTGCATATTGTTCATTTTGATGCACACGCTGATTTAAGAAATGATTATCTTGGGCAGCCTCTTTCACATGCCTGTGTTATGAGAAGATGCCATGAATTAGTCGGTGACGCAAAGATTTTTCAGTTTGGTATCAGAAGTGGTGACAGAGAAGAATTTACATGGGGAAAAGAACATGTTGAAACTAATAAATTTGACTTTACTAATATTGAAAAGCTAAAAGAAAAAATCGGGGACAAGCCAGTTTATTTTACTCTTGATCTTGATGTTCTTGATCCATCATGCTTTTGTGGTACTGGTACTCCAGAGGCTGGCGGTGTAACTTATACACAGCTTATAAATGCTATTAAAGAGGTTTCAAAGCTTAATGTAGTTGCGCTTGATGTCAACGAGCTTTCTCCTGCACTAGATCAGAGCGGTGCTTCAACAGCACTTGCCTGCAAGCTTTTGAGAGAAATAATGCTTTATTTTTATAAGGAGAACTGATATGGGACTTTTTGATTTATTCAAGAAAAAAGTTGAACCTGAAGTTAACCCTGAACTTAATGATAAAGAAGATAAGACTGTTAGTAAGAGAGATTGTGAACTTGCTAAAACAGCATTTAAACTCCTTCAAGAGGATACAAAAAAGTCTTATATAGAAATTGATCTTATAGATGAAAAGCCAACCATTTTTGATGGCAAGTTCGGTGGAATAGGTTATGTTCCAAAGGATGGACAGCTGCCAGCTGACAACCAAGGCAGACAGCTAAGACTTTTGGCACAGATTGATTTTTCGAAAGTTGAGCTTGAGGACTTTCCTAAACAGGGACTTTTGCAATTCTGGATTTTAAATGATGATTGCTATGGCTGTGATTTCGAGAACCTAAATACTCAAAACACATTCCGTATTATTTATTATAAGGATATTGACAAGAGCGTCACTGAAGAAGACGTAAAAGCCAAGGTTGTAAAAACTGAATTTGACGAAGATGAATGGGGAATGCCCGTAAAAGGTGAATACGGTCTGAAGCTGACACCAGGTTTTGATTCACTTCCTTTTGGCGATTAT
>JAVBRC010000089.1:0-22933 GCA_031548405.1 Oscillospiraceae bacterium
CTTACTATTTTTTAAGAAGTATTTTAGCAACTTCAATCACGTCATAAAGATCCGTTTTACCATCACGAGTTATATCAGAAAGCAACACTGTATCTTCATCTAAATCAGCTTTTCCAAGCATATATTTTGAAATTTCTATTGCATCATATAGATTAATTTTATCATCATTTGTTGCATCACCCCAAAGAGGTACTATAGAATATCCAACTTCTTTAGAAGAATCTAAAACTGGATATGTAAACAAAGGTTCAAGATATTCAATCTCACTATATTTTGCAGTCAATTTTTCATCAAGCTCCAGAATATTTTCATAAAGCTCTATTAAATCATTGTAACCCATAGTTGGTTCAGCATAAATATAAAGATTGTTAGCACTACTATAATAATTATATATAGAAAATCCTGATTCTTCTATTTCGGGAAACTTACTTGCATCAAAGTTTTCTACATCTACTTCATTTTTAAAGCTTAAATTCATTCTAACATACTTGCTATCTAGCCAATGAATATAACCATTGTTCACAGTATGTTTATATGAAACCTCAGCCTCGTTAACCAACCCACGAATTACAAGCTTTTTAGAGAAATCAACTGCCTCATCTTCACTTAAAATTTCATCAACGTCTAAAAAATACTTATTTTTGCCAGTCTTAGTTGTATCTTCAATAATCCAACCAAGCTTTCCAGATTCTAAATCCACACCGTTTGTACCACATACGGCATTGTATCCCTCAGTGTATTCACTGATTTCACAGTCAAATCCAATCGTTTCAACAGTCGGAACAACACCCTCTGGCATAGTAACAACAATGCCTTTATAATATAGAGTTTCCGAAACTGAAATAGGAACATTTTCATTTTCCACACCGCAATAATCATAATAATATCCAATATAGTTTGATTCTCCAGCAATTCCTGCTGAAACAGACATAATTCCCATTAACATTGCCATGATCGCTGATGACAATATTGCAGTTGCCTTTTTAATTTTTTTCATAATAACAGCTCCTTATAAATAATTGTTTTTATATACGAATTGCATTATTTCTGGTCGTATTCTCACACCACATGTATAGTTAACGCTTGGATTTGCACCACTTGTTATTGTAAACTTTTATGAATAAATCAATTAATTAGACAAATGTATTTTGAAGTCATAGCTGAATTAAAAACAAATACAAGAATGTGGCAATTAATTGTGTTATATTTTAAACTTATAAAAACAGTCGCAAAATAGAAAAAACTCTTATAAAACATTAAGCATTTTACTCGTTACGACGTTCGACCAAGGCTCTGCCTTTGGAAACCGCAACTCTTTAAAAAGGCATAACCTAAACTAATGCGACATTCGTCGGGGCAATTAAACTAACCCCGACGAACATCGCTTTTTGTAGAAAATCACAATCATGCGTTTTATGTGTTTTTGAAGTCGTAGATGCTTGCAAAGCAATGAAAATAATGGTATAATGAATAAAGTTAAGGTGATATTATGAGGATTGTATGCACAGATAATGCGTACAAATTTTTTGTGCATATTATTATATCATCTTAAAAATCATAAATATTAAATTAAAGGGGTATAAAATTATGTCAAATGCAAGCAACAAAAAAATCGCCAATCCATCTCCACTAGGTTTGTTGGGATTTGGTATGACAACCATTCTTCTCAATCTTCACAATGCAGGAATTATTCCGCTTTCAGTGGTAATTATCGCAATGGGGTTCGCACTCGGCGGACTTGCACAGATAATTGCTGGTATTATGGAATTTAAGGCTGGAAACACATTTGGTGCAACTGCTTTTACAGCCTACGGTTGCTTTTGGTGGTCACTAATCTTTATTTGGAAAACACCATTCGGAGCTGCTGCGGACAGCAAGTCAATGGGCTTTTATCTTCTTTTATGGGGTATATTCACATTAATGATGTTCATTGGCACTCAAAAGCACAACCGAGCAACTCAGGTTGTATTTTTAACTCTTGCACTTTTATTTTTCTTACTTTCAATCGGTGATTTTTCCCAGAAAGAAACTATCACACATATTGCTGGTTGGGTAGGAATATTCTGTGGACTATCTGCTATTTACAACTCAACTGCACAGGTTATCAACGGAGAGTTTGGTAAAAACATACTTCCACTTTAAAATTAAGGAAACAGCGTGATGCTGTGCTCAATTACCGTTTGGTAAAGAATGAGTGCAGAGTCACGCTGTTTTTGTTCTGTGGAGCGACCATGGCTTTACCTGTGAATACTAGATGGTGAAGTTGTCCACTCCAAGCCAGCTCATATCAATTTTATAATTCTTATTAGGAATAATTTCGATAATAACGGAATAATATTTTTAATAGATACCATTGAAAGATTTTTGAATATGTGTTAAAATAGAAATATATATTTAAAAAATAGGAGTTTCTTTTAATGAGTGAAAATAAAAAAGAAGAATTTTTGAAAATTTTTCAGGAAAATATTACCCGTCCAGGTTCAGACAAACTTTTAAGCTATCTTCAGTCTGATCAAAGCGATTTTTTTGATGCTCCGGCAAGCACTCGCTTTCACGGTTCTTATGCCGGCGGACTTTTAGAGCATAGCCTTAACGTTTATAACTGCCTTAAAGACTATCTTAATCGTCCACGCACAAAAGAACTTTATGGAATGGATTACAGCGACGAAACTATTGCAATTGTTTCATTGCTTCATGATGTGTGTAAAATGAACTTTTATACAGTTGATTACAGAAATGCAAAAAATGAAAAAGGTGTATGGGAAAAAGTCCCTTATTATACAATTAATGATCAGCTGCCTTATGGGCACGGTGAAAAATCGGTTTATATCGTTTCCGGATTTATGCGTCTTTCAAGAGAGGAAGCGTTTGCAATTCGTTATCATATGGGCTTTTCTGGTATAGAAGATAAGAACTCTATTGGTAATGCATTTGAAATGTTTCCGCTTGCTTTGGCTTTGAGCGTTGCTGATATGGAGGCAAGTTTTTACCTTGAGAGAAAATAAGCAGTGATTTCGGTGATGACGTACAAAGTATTTCTAACATCTTTGCACGAATTTCGCCTTTATTATATATAATATAAATAGAATGGAGAATAAAATGAGCAATTTTTGGTATGACAACGCAGTAGTTTATCACATTTATCCACTTGGATTTTGTGGTGCACCTAAGGTTAATGACGGTGGAGCGGTTCAGTATCGCTTGGACAAGCTTGTTGAATGGATTCCACATCTTAAAGAAATGAATGTTGATGCAGTTTACCTCGGCCCTATTTTTGAATCTGTTGAGCATGGTTATGATACAACAGATTATAAAATGATTGACAGACGACTTGGTGATAATAATTCATTTAGAAATATTTGTCAAAAGCTTCATGAAAACGGTATCCGCATTATTTTAGACGGTGTTTTCAACCATGTTGGAAGAAACTATCCACAGTTTGTTGATATCCAGCAAAACGGACGTAACTCACAGTATTGTGACTGGTTCCAGAATTTAAACTTTGACGGACAGAGTCCATGCGGAGATAATTTCTGGTACGAGGGCTGGAACGGCCATTATAACCTTGTAAAGCTTAACTTAAGAAATGTCGGAGTTTGTGATCACCTCATAGATGCAATTAATTACTGGATTGAAGAATTCAAGATTGACGGTATCCGTTTTGACGCTGCTGATTGTATTGAATTTGATTTCTTCAAGAGAATAAGAAATTTCTGCAAGGGTAAGAACCCTGAATTCTGGTTGATGGGCGAAATCATATTTGGTGATTACAACCGTTGGGCAAACCCAGAAATGCTTGATAGTGTTACTAACTACGAGTGCTATAAGGGTATTTATTCTTCACACAATTCAAAGAATTACTATGAGATTGATTACTCAATCAACCGTCAGTCTGGTAGTAATGCCATTTACTCAGGTATCAACCTGTATAACTTCGTTGATAACCATGATGTTAACCGTATTGCAAGCACACTTTCAACTCCAGAGCATATTAAGAATGTTTATACATTGCTTTATGGAATGCCAGGTGTACCGTCAATTTATTACGGTGGCGAATTTGGTGTCAAGGGTGTTAAGGAAAACAACAGTGATGACAATTTAAGACCATGTCTGAATTTAAATGATATTCCTGATAAGGATTCTGATCTTTATGAACATATAGTAAAGCTTGGAAGAATTTACAAGGCATATCCAGCACTCAGAACCGGAAAGTATTTCACATTAAATATCCGAAATCAGCAGATGCTTTTCTTAAAGGAGCTTAACGAACAGCAGGTGTTTGTTGCACTGAACCTTGAGGACAGAGATTATGACTTGTGCTTTAACACAGACCGTAAGGCACTTGTTGATGCAATCAGCGGTCAGCGTGTTAATGTTGAGAACGGTAATGCATATATCAAGATGCCTCCACATTCTTCAATGATTATTGTTGAAGATGCGATTGTAAATGTCGAGCCGGAGCCTGTAGTAGTTGAAACTATTGTTGAAACTGAGGTTGTTGTTGGCGGAAAGTATCGTCATTTCAAGGGTAATGATTATGAAGTTACTGCGGTTGCAAAGCATAGTGAAACACTTGAAGAACTTGTAATTTACAAGTCAACAACTGGTGAGCTTTGGGCAAGACCTAAGTCATTGTTTGTTGGTATTGTAGATGGAAAGCCTAGATTTAAGAAGATTGATTAAGGTATAATAAATTAATTCCCCCTGCCTAATGGCAGGGGGAATTAATTGTGTCTGACGAGTGTCACTATAGTAATATAAATCTAAAACGTCATTTATTCGTAACAAGAATATACTTTTTTATAAACGGTATCAGCATTCCACCAAGTGCATTTCCAACAGCAACTGTTAAAATATAAGCAATACCTCTTAAAGACGGTGCACCTGTAAAGAAATAAAAACAATCCGCAATGGAGTGATTAAATCCACATACTATGAAAACCATAACAGCCGTCACAGTCCCAAACAGTGAAGATGCATCATATCCCTTTTCTTTGCATATTTTGCTGTTTTCAACAGCTATGTACATAAGCATTCCACAAAATAATCCCAGAATAATCTGTCCAGCAATGCTTTCTTGAATTTTGGTATTTATAACTAAAGCTGCTTTTTCATGTATATTATTATAAATATGAGTCGGAATAATCGCAGCTGAAACCAATCCCGTTCCGAATACATTTCCTAAAAATGTAACAATTACTTCTAAAATATAAGAAGGCTTTTTTTCAGGAATATAGCCGACTTTTCCAGTAAATAAAGAAAACCCAAATTGTATAATAGTAAACAGTCCCAAGCTAAACAGGAAAGCTCCCAGATATTTATTATCTGCCGTCAGATATACTATCCCCCCTATTCCAATAAGGAGACCCGATATTATTGATTTTACGAATATACACTTAAAAGATTCTGCCGACATTGGATTTTTTCCTTTCACAAATCACAAAGATTGTTATTTTATTATCAATTCAATTATACTCCTAATTTGCCAATATGTCAAGTAAATAACAATCTTTTAAGTATGGATTTTTCTTTACATTTCTTCTTATTTATTATATAATAATATTTATACAGGATATTCCGATATTTCATAGAACGGAGGTTGTTATGCCGCAAAGAAAACAAAGCAAGCCACGAATACGGTTTGACAGAATTATTTCTGTTATTACAATACTTATTATTTCAGTATATGTCTTTAATCAGCTTTTTAAGCCACAGTCAGCTAAAGAAATTCCAGCTACAACACAAGAAGTAGAAGAAGAATTTGTACCTGTTATATATCTCAGCCCTTCTAATCAGACTGATAATCCATATGCCACAGGAGATGTCACCGAAGCGGACGTTATGAGGGAAATCAGCAACATCATAAAAAGATATCTTGAACAAAACGGAATTACAGTTTATATTGCTGAATCTGATTATACACTTCAGGAAAAAATAGATTTTGCAAATGATAATAATGTTACAGCACATATTGCGCTACATTCTAATGCTGGCGGTGATAGCGGTTACGGCGAAGGAACTGAATGCTTCTATAGTCCAAAGGTATACGGAAGCAAGGTGCTTGCAGAATACATTTATAACAGAGTTTGCCGTCTTACACCAACTGAGGATAGAGGGTTATTTGACGGAACAGAGGGTACTACCTATTTGTACGAAGTTGCAACTTCTAAAGTCCCAAACTGCCTTCTTGAAGTAGAGTTTCATGACTCGAAGGAACACGCACAATGGATTATCGACAATAAAGAAAGTCTTGGAAAATCAATTGCTGATGGAATAATTCAATATGTCGATTACATAGAACTTTCTTCCATAAAATCAACAGAAAGCAGTGAAACAGAAAATGGAGAACAAGGTTAACTATCAAAAAGAACTTGAAAAATTGATTAATACAACTTGTAAGGACGGCAAAAGACCAGTTGTATTGCTTCACAGCTGCTGCGGACCATGCAGTAGTTATGTACTTGAATATTTGACTCAATATTATGATATACTACTTTATTTTTACAATCCTAATATACATCCTACAGAAGAATATCTCAAAAGACTTGATGCACAAAAGATAGTCATTGAGAAAATGGAGTTTGGAAACAAAGTAAGGCTTATTGAAGGTAGTTATGAACCAGAATGTTTTTTTAAAACTGTCAAGGGGCTTGAAAATGAACCAGAATGTGGAAAAAGATGTGAAAAGTGCATAGAAATGCGTATGAAGAAGTCAGTAGCTGTTGCTAAAAAATATAATGCAGATTTTTTTGCAACAACTCTGACTGTAAGTCCACATAAAGATGCAGTTTATATAAATAAACTTGGAGAAAATCTTGAAAATGACCTGAACATTTCATATCTTTTTTCCGATTTTAAAAAGAAAAACGGCTATAAGCGTTCTATTGAGCTTTGCCGTATACATGATATTTATCGTCAGGGATACTGCGGTTGTGTTTACAGCATGGCAGAAAGCTCAGATTGAATTTTCTTAACACAATTTTCAATATCTTTATAATTTTTGCAGATAATGATTTTAGAAGGATATCTTTCACAGATATTATCAAATCGTTGTCTGCGTTCTTTTTTCCTTCCATCCCACAATAACCAACGGACAAATTCCCAATCAAGCTTTTCATTACAGCCTTCAGTTACACTTTCCCGATTTTTATTACGATATTTCAGATACCTTTTAAATGCACCACAAAAGCTTTTCAATCTAGAAAAATTCAAAAAAATAATAATATCTGATTCTTCACACCGACGCTCCTGAAACCAACCATGGTAATTACCATCGATAACCCAGTTTGCCTTTTAAGAAATTCTGAAACAATTTTAAGGCATTCATCTTCTGGACGCTCCACCCAATTCGGCATAAAACGAACAGTATCGAGATACAAAAGCGGAATATTATAAATTCCACTTATTTTCTTAGCAACTGTCGATTTTCCTGAACCGCTATATCCAATTACAGAAACTTTCATATTTATCCTCCAATCCTTATTTTCACCGTGAAAAACTGTTGATACAAAAAAATTAAACCGTACCGGATAACCGGTACGGTTTAATTACATTTCACTTCTATTTTCAAGTGCCCTGAAAAGCGTTACTTCATCGGCATATTCAAGGTGTCCGCCAACGGGGATACCAAATGCAAGACGTGTAACCTTAATGCCAAGCGGTTTCAAAAGCCTTGCGATATACATAGCTGTCGCCTCACCTTCAACGGTAGGGTTCGTAGCCATAATAATTTCGCTTACTTCTTCATTGTTAACCCGCTCAAGCAGTTCTTTAATATGAATATTATCTGGCCCAATTCCATTAATTGGAGATAAAAGACCATGCAGAACATGATAAGTTCCACCATATTCATTAGTTCTTTCAAAAGCAGTTACATCCTTTGGCGTTTCAACAACACAGATAATAGATTTTTCTCGTCTGTCATCAGAACAGATAAGGCACACTTCAAGCTCAGTCAGATTCTGGCATATCTTACAATATCCAACATCTTCTTTAACAGAAATGATTGCTTCAGCAAACTGCTTTGCATCCTCATGACTCATTGACATAACGGCATAAGCTAATCTTTGTGCTGTTTTCATACCTATACCCGGCAATTTTGCAAATTGTTCGGAAAGGATGATTAAAGGTAATGCGCTGTTGTCAGCCATATTAGAACAATCCTGGCAGTGCAACTCCGCCTGTAATCTTATTCATTTCTTCTTCAGTTGTCTTTTCAACGTTAGACATAGCCTCGTTAATTGCACTGATAACAAGATCCTGAAGCATTTCGATATCCTCTGGGTCAACAACCTCTGGCTTAATTGTAAGTGACTTAATATTCTTAGCACCAGTTACAACAACCTCAACCTGTCCACCGCCTGAAGTAGCAGAAAAATCTCTTGCCTCTATTTCGTTCTGAAGCTCTGTGATTTCATCCTGCATTTTCTGTGCCTGCTTAATCATTGAGTTCATATTCTGAGCTCCGCCAATATTCTTAGGTACTCTTGATTTCATTTTTCTAACTCCTTTAATATTTAAAATAATATATTTTAAAATTTATTCAACAGTAGTTTCAATCCCACTGCTTATAGCTTTTTCAACTAACATATCTGCTTTTTTGCTTTCCTTATCAGATGACGAACATCTGGCTTTTACTACATAAGCCATTCCCATAACAGTCTGTATTGCCTTATTAAGCTGCGCTGCATTTTCTTTTACCTTAAATAGCTTTAAGAAAAACTTATTTTTAGTATCAATCAACATAATATTATTATATACAAATGCATTTGAGCCTGAAAGCGTTCCAGAAACAGACGGACATATACGAGTAAATTCCTCTAAAATATTTGACCATTCTGCAAGTGGTTTAAAATCAGATGCTTTAGGTGCTGAAACAGTTTCTTGTGTCGCTTGTTCGGTTGTATCATTTTCAACCTCAACCTGCTCCACTGCTACCTTTTCTTCCAATGTAGAAACAACAGTCTGTCTTACATTGTCCGACTGTTTTATTTTATCATAAATTTCAGTATTGTCAAGTGTTTTTTGTGGAATTTGTCTTGAACATAGCTTTATAAGGCACATTTCAAGTTCCACACGTTTATTTAATGCCCTGCCCATTTTTTCATTACATTCCTGCAAGGTGGTTAGTCTGTTTAAAACTTCCTGAAGTTCAATTTTACCGGCAATTGTTTTCAGCCGTTCAATTTCATCTGGCATACAAGTTAAAAGCTCAGATTTTTCAGGACAAACCTTTAAAAGCATCATATTACGAAACTGTTCTGTCAATTCAACACAAAGCTTTTGCATATCCTTAGACATACCATAAAGCCTGTCCGCTACAGAAAGTGCATCGGCAGGTTTTTTATCAACAGATGCCTCAATAATTTCAAAAAGATGGTCACGTCCAGCAATACCAGCAGCTGCTGAAACAACATTAATATCAATATTGTCTGAATATGCAGCACACTGATCAAGAAGTGACAACGCATCTCTCATTCCGCCGTCAGCAAGCTTTGCAATAAGTCTTGCAGCATTTTCATCAAGAGTTATATTCTCCTGAGATGAAATGTAAATAAGACGTTGTGTAATATCTTCAGATAGAATTCGTCTGAAATCAAAACGCTGACAACGTGAAGTGATTGTTGCAGGAACCTTATGTATTTCTGTAGTTGCAAGGATGAATTTAACGTATTCTGGTGGTTCTTCCATTATTTTCAGAAGTGCATTAAATGCACTCGGTGACAACATATGAACCTCATCAATGATATATATCTTATATTTGCATCTTTCAGGTGTATAAACAGCACCATCACGCAAATCTCTTATATCATCAACGCCATTATTAGAAGCAGCATCAATTTCAATTATATCTGAAAGTGCAGCGTCATCTGCATCATGGCATATACTACATTTTAGACATGGGTTACCGTCTGATTCATCAGGGCAGTTAACAGCCTTTGCAAAAATTCTTGCACAAGTTGTTTTTCCTGTTCCTCTTGAGCCAGTAAAAAGATAAGCATGAGCAGTTTTCTCATTCTTTATCTGATTTTTCAGGGTTGTTGTAATATGCGGCTGTGAAATAACATCATTAAAAGATAACGGCCGCCATTTCCTGTATAAAGCCTTATAAATAACGGTCACCTCCGTTTTGAATGTCGTTATTTCGGGCAAAAATAAAATATTCCGGAACATAGGTGTGCAGGCTGACTGCGGCACACAAAACGATCCGCTTAATGCTGCTCGGTTCCCCGCCTGACATGGTTCACGGTGTCTCATTGCACAGGGCCCGCACACCTATATTCCGGAATATATAGTTCCTTCAATAAATAGCTTTTTTATTATACCATATAATTTTGAAAATTTCAAGTGTTTTCAGAATTTTTTTCTGCGAAATTTTAATAAGTTGATTTTTTCACACGCTGCAAAAGAAAAGAACCAAAGAAAAAAAGTTCTTCTAAGGCTATAAAATTTCGCTCTGCGTAGCGACCAAGGCTCTGCCTTTGGAAACCGCAAGCCTTTAAAAAGGCTTGACCTAAACTAATGTTGCTTCGCTAATGTGTCAGTTAGTTAACTAACCACGATGAATATCGCTTTTTGTAAGAAATCAAATTCATGCGTTTGTCATGTTGATTTTTTAAAAAATACTTGACAATATATTCTCGTAATGATATAATATTTTGGTACTAAATATTATATCATTATGCGGATATGGCGGAATAGGCAGACGCGCTAGCTTCAGGTGCTAGTCCTCGCAAGGGGGTGCAGGTTCAAGTCCTGTTATCCGCACCAGAAGGCGCAAATTTGAACACAGAAAAAGTTGTGCTATTTTTCTTCAAGAAAGTGGTCGCAACGGTGGTCAAATTCTCAAATAGACGCGCCGTAGAGCGCAGAAAAGGCCCGGAGGGTAATTTTTATCTACCTTCCGGGCTTTTTCGTTGCCTGTGGGGCTCCTGAGAGCTTCCACGGGCTTTTTTATTTAGTTTGTGCGTCAGCAGGCTGCTCGGCTATCACCTGTTGCACTGCGGTGCTGGCGATCGTGGTTGCCACGCTGGCCGCTGTTGCGGCTGCGGTCGTGGCTGTGGCACTGTTCACCTGCTTGTCGGTGTCCTTCATCTGGTGACAGAGCTGCTCGATCTTCGTTTCCTTAAAGGCTTCTCCTATTGGGAAATCTTCCTTACCTTGCAGCCAGCTGTTCACCGTGTCGGTAGATTGTTCGATCACTCGCGCAATGTTTTGGGGTTCAATGTTTTGGTGCTTCATTTCAGCAATGAGATTTGGGTATGCCATTTTGCTTCCTCCTTTCGCTCTGGTTTGGCAAATAGGCTTACTTATATAATTTTCAAAGAACAATCTATATGAAAGGGGCGCCATGTTTTCCCCTTTGGCAACGGGGCCCGTTCTTTGCATATCGCAACAAATATTAGCCTTCGTAAAAATAATACAGCTTTCACAAAGAAAAGCCAAGAGAAAAAGCAAATATTTATTTACAAAGTATTAAATATCTTTACTTTTGCAAATAAATGTGCTATACTCTTATTATCGGAGAAAGGAGACGATAAAATGGCAATTAAATATTTCAAGCTACTTGATATGATGAATAAAAAGGGTATCGCAAAAGGCGAATTGCAAGACATGGCTGGTTTTTCATCTGCGACTATGGCAAAAATTTCAGTCAACAAGCCCGTGAGTTTATCCGTGATCAACGATATTTGCAAAGCCCTTGCATGCCAGCCCGGCGACATTCTTGAATATCTTGAAGATGAAGCGGAGGGATCCGAATGAGCATTTACAAAAAGATTGACACCTATAAAAAAGCTATCGACGTGCAACGTCCATTTGAAGGCAATCTACTGCATGAAATTAAAAATTATTATCGTATCGGACTTACTTGGTCAAGCAATGCGATCGAGGGCAATACGCTAACCGAGAGTGAAACGAAAATCCTATTAGAGGACGGACTAACAGTAGGCGGTAAACCGCTTAAAGATACTTTTGAAGCGTTGGGCCATGCGCAGGCTTATGACTTCATGTTTACGTTGCTGCGGAGTAGACAGCTGTCTGAGTTCGACATTTTAACAATGCACCGAATGTTTTATAAAGATATTGACGCCAGCGCAGCTGGCTGTTACCGCACCCATAGCGTAATTATTACAGGTTCAAAATATCCCGTTTGCAAGGTGGAAAATATTCAGCAAGAAATGAATGGTTTGCTTGATTGGTGCATGACAGAAAGAAATAAATTTCACCCGATCGAATTTGCAGCGCAGCTTCACAAGCGATTTGTTTTTATTCACCCTTTTGTAGATGGCAACGGAAGAATTTCAAGACTGTTAATGAACACGGCACTAATACAAGACGGTTATATGTTAGCGGTGATCCCTCCGGTTTTAAGGCATGAATATATTAGCATATTGGAGCGAGCTCATAAAGACGACCGGCCTTTCATGGATTTTATCGCAGAGCGGGTACTTGAGTCTGAAAAGGAAATTATGAGGCTGCTGCACATTCCATTCCCCGTTATAGAATAAATGCAAAAAACCTGTCAATTTGAGGCAGGTTTTTTTATTGGGCTGCATACCCGGATAGCGCACGGCGGTCATTTTTCGGTTGACCGGCGGTCGACCTTCGTGCACCCTCCGGTTGTAATAGACGAGAACAGATTGCGTATAAGTGTGCAGGGCTGCGTCAAGTTATGGGGATCTGGGCATGTTATAATATCAAGTGCAACAAAATAAAAAAGGGTTGCCCTAAATTATGCGACATTCGTCAGGGATGGTTTAATTGCCCCGCCGAACGGCAATTGGGTTATTGCAATTAATCCCCTGATATGATATAATTTAACAAGCCTTTATGAACGGAGAAATTAAAAGTGCTTGTTAATTTAATAAATATAAATAAATATTATAATGGAAAACAACTTTTAAATAACGTAAGTCTTACAATAGACGAAAAAGACCGAATAGGTCTTATTGGTGTAAACGGTTGTGGAAAAACCACACTTTTACGAATTTTAACTGGAAAAGAGTTACCTGACCGTTCGACAGAAAAAGACGGTATCATTTCATTTGCCTCAAAGGCATCTGTCGGATATCTTGAACAGATGTCAGGACTTGACAAAGAAAGTACCGTTATTAGTGAAATGAGAGCTGTTTTCAGTCATCTTGACGAAACACTTGAACGCATGAAACAGCTTGAACAGCAGATGAAAAACGATGAAGGCATTTCAGATGAAGTATCTGAGGAATACTCAAGACTTTCTGCTTTCTATGAAGCAAATGACGGGTATACAACAGACGTTAAAATAAAGACTGTTTTAAACGGTATGGGCTTTGTTGAAAAGGACTATGACCGCACAATTCACGGCTTCAGCGGCGGTGAAAAAACACGTCTTGCGATTGCAAAACTTCTTCTTGAAGAACCAAACCTGCTTATTTTTGACGAGCCAACAAACCATCTTGATTTTAAAACAATTCTTTGGCTTGAAGATTATCTAAGGGATTATAAGGGTGCAATTCTTATTGTTTCTCATGACCGTTATTTCCTTGATAGAGTTGTAACCTCTGTCTGTGAAATTGAAAGAGGTGCTCTAACCAGATATAAGGGTAACTATACTGCTTTTACAAACCTAAAAAAGGCATCTGTTACACGTCAGCAAAAAGAATATGAGGCACAACAAAAAGAAATTGCAAAATTAGAAGATTATATTGCCAGAAATAAAGTGAGAGCTTCAACCGCTAACAGTGCAAAAGGACGTGAAAAAGCACTCGAAAAAATTGAGCTTATCGAAAAGCCTGTTTCAGTTAGCAACAGTGCTAATGTATGCTTTGAGTACGCTGTAACACCTCCATTTGATATTTTAAACGTTAAGGATATTGATATAACTGTCGGTTCTGGAAATAGTAAAAAGACACTTGCAGATAATATCAGCTTTGAAGTCAAAAGAGGCGATAAGCTGGGGATTATCGGTGAAAACGGTATCGGTAAATCAACCTTTTTAAAGGTTATTCAAGGTATGCTCCCACACGCTGGAAAACTTCGTTGGGCATCAAACGTTAAAATCTCATATTTTGAACAGGAAAGCGCAAACCTTGATCCATTTAATACTGTAATCGATGAGTTGCACCGTCACTATCCTATTCTTACCGACCTCGACATACGTTCACTTCTTGGAAGAGTTGGAATAACTGGCGAAAACGTATTTAAAGAAACCGGAGTAATCAGTGGTGGAGAGCGTGCTAAGGTGTGCTTTGCTTTGATGATGCTTGAAAAGGGTAATGTACTCATTCTTGACGAACCGACAAACCATCTTGACCTTGATGCCAAAGAGGGCATAGAAAAGGCACTGGAAGAGTTTGACGGTACGATTATTTTCGTATCCCACGATCGTTATCTTCTTGATAAAATTGCGGACAGGCTTCTTGAAATAAGAGCAGACGGTACAGAAGTATATGAGGGTGGATTTGATTATTATCTTGATGTAAATAAAAAACGTCGTATGGAAGAACAGCAGATAATAGATGCACAAAAAGCTCAGAAAGCGGCTGAGCTTGCAGCAGATAAGAATGTTCGTGCATATAAATCAAAAGAACAGCGTAGCCTTGAGGCTAAAAGAAGAAGTCGGATTAAGGAGCTTGAAAATTTGATTGAGGAACTTCAACTTCAGATTGATGACTTGCAGGAAGAAATTACCAAGGAGGAAGTATATTCTGACTTTGAGCTTATGAATAGTAAGTGTGCATTGATTGAGGAGTTAAAGCAAAAATCTGACGAAATGTTTGATGAAGTCATTGAACTTAGTGAGTAGTGTCATTCAGCAGGGTTAGTTAACTAGCTGCCACATTAGCGAAGCGACATTAGTTTAGGTCAAGTCTTTTTAAAGGGTTGACCTAAACTATGCGCCGTTCGGCGGATATAGTCAACTAACCCCGACGTATGTCGCATGAACACAGCGTCACTCTGTTTTTTCCCTTATGCTATAATTCCTCATTGAAAGTATTACTATAACTGTTAATGCTGAAATTGAAAATATAATCCATCGAATAACAGTATTTCGACGCTGATAAATTTCAGTATAAGGAAGAATTCCTGCAACAATCTTATCGTCGTATTTCTTATACTTGACTAAAACCCTTTTTCCATCATATTCCGAAGAAAACCAACCACTTTCTTCAGAAAATTCTTCTGGTGCAAACTGAACTGCTGAACCATTAAGGTAACTGTCTGTATGACTTATATACGTATTAGTCTGAGTATCTATAACAATAAGACGCCCATTCTTAAAAATTGGCATCTGAGTTACAGTAGTTGAAATATCTGATATATCAATAAGCTGTTGATAATTTTCCAGTGTAAATCTAATCTGAATAATTCCAGCTTCATCAAGCCTTGAAGAACCAGTTATAACAATCTCTTTTCCACCAGATTGAGATAAAATCGCTTCCGAAAATACCTTATCATTTATTGCACCCATAAATTCCTCATGAGCTGTTGCTTCCTCAACCGACATATCGGTACTGTAACGAATAATCCCCTTTTCGTCAGTAACGCTGATAACATCTGCGCCAATCGCAACTCTTAATTCCTCAAATGAAGTTTCATCATTTATTATGTTTTTATTTTTAGAAAGCATAATCGAAGCAACTCTTGCTTTTGAGCAATAACTACTATAAATTTCTTCTGTCAACGCTTCAGCCGATGCTGTTTTTTCATCAATATTAACGCAAACCTGTTCTATACGCTCCCCAATAATCTCTCTTGCAGTCGCTCTGTCAATAACACCTGTTGAATAGTATGCAAAAGAAGATATTATTAATGTACAGATAACTGCTGGAATAAAAACAACCTTATAATGATTTTTCTTCATTATCTCACCGCTTTCAGTGCTTACTTAATTATTTCGTTATCTACTTATATTTTTTCTACATATTCTTTTATTTTATCATACGTTTCATCGCTTAAAATATGCTCAATTTTACAAGCATCTGCATCAGCAGTATCAGGACATACCCTCAAAGCATTTACAAGAAATCTTTTAATATTAGTATGACGCTCATAAATTGCCTCTGCACGCTGAAGTCCGATACCAGTAAAGGTTATCTGACCAGTTGCGTCAACATTTATATAATTATTCAATTTCAATATTCCTACTGCACGACTTATACTAGCCTTTGAATAATTAAGCTCATTAGCTATATCAATAGATCTGACACTACCGTTTCTCTTCATCAGTAATAATATTGTTTCCAAATAATCTTCTCTTGATTCAGTCTGATTCATGATGCCTCCTAGTAATTTATAGCAATAAATTTTATGATTTTAATGTCCAGCTTATTTTTATTATAAAAAATAATGTTAATTCTAATTTTACCACACTTACTATATTATTTCAAGGATTATAAAAAATTTCATCAGATTTTCAATGATATTCAAATTCGAACAAGTAAATTAGTACAAATAAAAAGTTTAGGTCAAGCCTTTGAAAAAGACTTAACCTAAACTAAATTATCTTTATAAATTCTCAGGTTAATTTTCTGTACAGAATTCAACCTTTTCGCCAGCTAGAATTTTATTTGTAGTTCTCATTGCACACATTTTTCCGCACATTGAACAAGTATGCTTGTCCTTAGGAGGCATACTTTCAAAATAGCTCCTTGCCTTCTCTGGATCAATAGCATATTTAAACATTTCATCCCAGTCAATTCTTCTTCTTGCGTCACTCATCTTGTTATCGATATCTCTTGCATTTGGAATACCCTTTGCAATATCAGCAGCATGAGCAGCAATCTTTGAAGCTACTATTCCATCACGAACGTCTGATGCATCAGGAAGTCTTAGATGTTCAGCAGGTGTTACATAACATAAGAAATCAGCACCATTTGCAGCGGCTATCGCACCACCGATTGCAGATGTTATATGATCATAACCAGGGGCAATATCAGTTACAAGAGGGCCTAGAACGTAGAACGGTGCGTTGTGGCAAATTCTCTTTTGAAGTGTCATGTTAGCAGCTATTTCGTTCATTGCCATATGTCCTGGGCCTTCAACCATTACCTGAACATCCTTTTCCCATGCTCTCTTTGTCAATGCACCAAGCTCAATCAATTCTGAAATCTGTCCAGCATCTGTACTATCGTGAATTGAACCAGGTCTCAGAGCATCGCCCAAGCTGATTGTAACGTCATATTCTCTTAAAATATCAAGAACTTCATCATAATATTCATAGAATGGGTTTTCATTTCCTGTCATTTCCATCCATGCAAAAAGAAGTGAACCACCTCTTGAAACTATATTTGTAAGTCTGCCCTCACGCTTAAAAGCCTCAACAGCTCTTCTATTAATTCCAGCGTGAATTGTCTGGAAGTCAACACCTTCCTTTGCGTGTGCTTCAACAACTCTTAGGAAGTCCTTGGCTGTAATCTCAAGCAAATCCTTTTCAAGATATCCGATTGCATCATACATCGGAACAGTACCAATCATAGCTGGTGACATTTCAACAAGTTCCTGACGGAATGTATTTGTCTTTCCGTAGTTACTAAGATCCATGATAGCTTCACAGCCGAAATCAATCGCCATGCGAACCTTTTCCATCTCCATGTCGTAGTTTTTACAGTCACCTGAAATTCCAAGGTTTACGTTAATCTTTGTTTTAAGCCCAGAACCGATACCCTCAGGGCTTAGTGACTTATGATTAATATTAGCTGGAATGCAAACGCAACCCTCTGCTACCTTCTGACGAAGTACTTCAACATCTATATTTTCCTTTTCGGCAACAATCTTCATTGCATCTGTAATAATACCTTTTTTTGCTGCCTCCATCTGTGTTTTATAATTCATTTTTTATTTCCTTTCTTGATCTAATACATTTTATAAAAATGATTTAGCGGCCCTCTTCCCTTTCCGAGATTCAGCCCATCTGAAATTGCACCAGTAACATATGCCTTTGCATTTCTTACACTTTGAACCATATCATTTCCCAAGGCAATATTTGTAGCTATTGCTGAAGAAAGAGTGCAACCCGTTCCATGTGTATTTGGATTATCTATTCTCACATTCCTGAAAATACTAAACTCTCCACCACAATATAATACGTCATCACAAGCAGTGTCAAGATGTCCGCCTTTAACAAGAACGCCTTTACACTTCATTTCTGAAATTTCTTTTGCAGCAGACTTCATGTCTTCCTCAGTAGTGATTTTTTTCCCTGTAAGGGTTTCCGCTTCTGGGATATTAGGCGTCACTAAATCTGACAACGGAAAAATACGTTCCACAAGTGAATTTATAGCTTCATCTGTAATAAGCTTGTGACCACTTGTTGATATCATAACTGTGTCAGCAATAATATTTTTTGCATTTTCTTTTTCAAGTACATCAGCAATAACATCTATAATCTCAGTATCTGAGAGCATTCCGATTTTTATAGCATCAGGTTTTATATCTGAAAAAATTGCCTCAAGTTGTTTTTTCACAAATTCCGGTGGAACGTTATGTATTCCGTTAACACCCATTGTATTCTGAGCGGTAACAGCGGTTATAACACTCATTGCATAGCAACCGTTCGCTGATATAGCCTTAATATCGGCTTGTATTCCTGCACCGCCTATGCTGTCACTTCCAGCAATAGTCAAAACTGTTTTCATTTAATTCCTCATTTATTGTTGCATCATTTTAGTCATGACTGTATCCAATGCGGCAGTTGCCGTTCTGATATCCTCCTGATCAAAAATGGCTGAAACAACAGCTGCACCAGCAATTCCAATTCCCTTTAGCTGCATCATATTTTCACAGTTTATACCACCAATTGCAACAACAGGAATTGGAAGCTTTTCACATATTTCCGTTAATTTTTCAATTGTAAGTGCAACAGTTCTCCTTTTAGTTTTTGAACCAAACATTGCCCCACAACCAAGATAATCAGCACCAGCAGCCCAAGCCATCTGTGCCTCCATAAGATTATGAGCTGTTGCACCTATAATAGCCTCTTTACCAAGAATGCGTCTTGCATAAAGCAAATCTCCATCCTTTAGACCAAGATGCACGCCATCTGCACCAACTATAGACGCTATTTCAATTGAATCATTAATAATCAACGGTACTTCATATTTATTACAAATCGGTTTAATTGTATTTGCAATATTTATGATTGTACTTTTACCTTTTCTTTTTTCTCTTAGCTGAATCATTGTCGCTCCACCTAAAATTGCATTTTCAACGGCAACCTCTATAGGTACCTCATTTTTAAGTAAAGATGTCCCAATAATAGCATAAAGTTTTAACTTTTCTTTTAAATTTTCCAATTTTTTCTCCTGAAAAAGGCGTACCCAAAAATTGAAGTACGCCTTGATTATTTAAAGCAACATGATGTTTGCCTTAATACTCCCTACGTCGGCATTATCCGTTCAGGTTTAACGGGTTTAATCTCAGCCAATATTTGTATCAGCACCCCGGATTTATATTTATTTCAGTTCAACAGTCCAGCCGTATTCATCAGGAATTTTACCCCATTGAATACCTGTCATTGTATCATAAAGCATCTGGGAAATATTTCCGATCTCATTATCGTTAATTTCCATGATTTTTTCATTCCACTTCAGATGGCCAACTGGTGAAACAACCGCAGCTGTTCCCGTTCCAAAAACCTCATCAAGCTTTCCAGCATCATAGGCATCTGCAATTTCCTGAATTGAAATTTTTCTTTCAGTAACCTTATAGCCATTCTTACGGCATATTTCAATTGCAGATTTTCTTGTAATACCAGGCAATACTGAGCCAGTCAATTCTGGAGTTATAATCTCACCATCAATTACGAAGAAAATGTTCATTGAACCAACTTCTTCAACATACTTCTGCTCAACACCATCAAGCCATAAAACCTGTTCATAATTCTGCCTATGAGCTTCTTCCTGACCAGCAAGTGAAATCGCATAGTTTGCAGCAGTCTTTACATAACCTGTTCCGCCACGAACAGCTCTTATGTAGTTATTCTCAACATAAATCTTAACTGGGTTAAGACCAGTTGAATAATAAGCCCCAGACGGTGAAAGGATAATCATAAACATATATTGGTCAGCAGGACGAACACCAACATAAGGATCAACTGCAATAACAAACGGTCTGATATAAAGGGATGCACCCTCTGTATGTGGCACCCAGTCCCTTTCAACGTTAAGCAATGTCATCAAAGCTTCAAGAGCATCATTTTCTGGTATTTCCGGAATAACCATTCTGCTGTTTGAAGTATTAAGTCTTTTAAAATTTTCCTCTGGGCGGAAAAGTTGAATTTTCCCTTCAGCTGTACGATAAGCCTTCAAGCCTTCAAAAACTTCCTGACCGTAATGCAGACACATTGCAGCAGGTGAAAGAGAAATGTTCTGATAAGGAACAATTCTAGCATCATGCCAACCCTTTCCAGTTTCATAATTCATTATAAACATATGATCTGTAAAGAAATGTCCAAAACCGAGCTTTGTTTCATCAGCTGGTTTTTCCTTAGGCGCATTGGTAAGTTCCATTCTGATATTCATTATCAAGACTCCCTTTTTTGTCTGTATCAGTCGCAGACAGTAATATATTTTTTCTTGAACTTAGTTTCATAAACTGCAATCGTCGCTGCCACGCCGACTACAAATGTGGATATCATAAAAACCGCCAGCAAAATCTTATTGCATTTTTTCATTTTCATGTATCTCCTTTACATAACTATTACTTTCTATATTATATCACATTTTTCACATTTTGGCTATAACTTTTTTTAAAAATCCAAAATTTTCATTAATCTTTAATTTTAATTTCTCCGTGTTCTTTTTCAAATTCTGCTACACGTTTTTTAATATACTGCTCAATTTCTTTGTTTGCACTTCGTCCTTCCGAATCTGCTATATAGCGAAACTTCTGAAAACATAATCTGTCAACACGCAAAGTATAACGCAAAAGTTTTTCTTCCATAATTAACCTCCATACCACCATAATAACATCATTATGATATAATTATAGTGGAAAAGTTGCGTTATTACAAAAATGGTGGTATAATGGTGGTATAATGACGAATTGTTTTTTTAGAATATAGTAAATAACAATCAATTCGTAAAATTACAATATTAATAAATGGAAGTGGATATTATGGGCATAAGAAAAATAAGCGGAATTGTATTAAAAAGAAATCATAATTATATGAAAATCCTTAGAGATAACAGAAATGATGGTGGATATGACCTGTTAACGTGTACTGGAGCAGCAGCTACTCTTACAGATGGTGACAAATTTTCATTTTATGTAACGACTGTTTCAGTTAAAGAAGCAAGAGGCATAAAGGTTTGTACTTTTGCTGATTCAACACATAAAAAAGACAAGATGAAAAAATATAAAATCGAGTTTAATTCTGATGAATTAAGCCTCTTATTGTTTGTTCTCAAAAAATCTATTGAAACTGTAATAATTAAAATCGCTGATAGTGAAATGCGAAACTATTCAAACGAAAAGCAGTATAAGAGTTTGATAAAAATGCAGAAAAGATTACAGCAAACAATTATTAAGGGATGAATCTATTCTAAAACGCAAAAATGTGCAGAACAAAATTGTTCTGCACATTTAATATGCTATATAATAACAACAGTAATGTCAGTTAAAATTAAACCAACTGAATAATTGCCATCTCTGCAGCGTCACCACGACGAGGACCGATTTTCACGATTCTTGTGTAGCCACCGTTTCTCTCTGCATATTTTGGTGAAATTTCATCAAAAACTTTCTTAGCAACGTCTTCTTTAGTAACATAAGCATAAACCTGACGTTTGGAGTGCAGGTCGCTCTTCTTGCCGATTGTAATCATCTTTTCAGCAACTGCTCTTACTTCCTTTGCTCTAGTTACAGTTGTTTCAATCTGTCCATTTTCCAGCAGGTAAGTAACCATTGCTCTGAGCATTGCTCTTCTATGGTCAGTTGTTCTTCCAAGCTTTCTTGTACCTGGCATTGTTATTCACTCCTTTACAAATTACAGGAACGAACCGCAAAGCGGACTTCCGGTATTTTATTCCTCTTCTGAGCTAAGGTCAAAGCCAAGTGATTGAAGCTTTTCTTTAACCTCATCAAAGGATTTTTTACCAAGGTTTCTAACCTTCATCATTTCTTCTTCTGACTTGTTAATCAAGTCATCAACAGTATTAATTCCAGCACGCTTTAAGCAATTAAAGGAACGTACTGATAAGTCAAGTTCCTCAATGGTCATCTCAAGGATTTTTTCTTTTCCCTTATCCTCTTGATCCACAAGAACCTCTGCAATGTTTGCCTCTTCAGACAAATCAACGAAAAGTCTTAGATGCTCGTTGAGGAGATTGGCTGCCTGTGATAAAGCTTCCTTAGCTGAGATTGTTCCGTCTGTCCATACCTCAATTGTTAGCTTATCAAAATCAGTTACCTGGCCTAAACGTGTGTCCTCAACCTTATAATTTACCTTCAAAACAGGAGTATAGATACTATCAACTGCAATAACATCAATAGGCATGCTTCCACCCGCTTGTTGTTTATTACGTTCAGCAGAAACATAACCTCTGCCTCTGTCAATAGTGATTTCCATATAAAGCTTTGCATCCTTGCCAAGTGTTGCTATATGCATTCCTGGATCAAGAATATTGACCTCTGAGTCTGTTTTGATATCTCCGGCAGTAACTTCGCATTCGCCTTCAGCTTCAATATAAACAGTTTTCGGACCTTCGCCATAAAGCTTAGCAGTCAAACCCTTTATTGCAAGGATTATTTCTGTTACATCCTCTTTAACACCTGGAATGGTTGACATTTCATGGTGTACACCATCTATCTTAACTGAATTGACTGCAACGCCTGGCAATGAGGAGAGCAGCACACGTCTTAGACTGTTACCAAGTGTTATACCGTATCCACGTTCTAGCGGTGCTAAAACGAACTTGCCGTACTTGCCATCAGTTTTCAGCTCAACAGTATC